>NZ_JAKOAV010000010.1 GCF_029478095.1 Pelotomaculum isophthalicicum JI
CACAATGAATGGCATATGCGGTCCATGTGAGTGGCGTTACATTTCTCACTTGCTTGGCTGATTGGCAAAACAACTCTCACGCCATTGACGGTGAGAATCCCACCGTCAAATTACGTGAGAAGCAACAATGTAGACTAGATCCGGCTTATTGCTTACTTTTGCCGTAAAGGTGAACTGGCTACCAACCGATGCTTCTTTTGGTGCTACATTGTAAGATGTTATCTGCGGCTTATCTGTTGTCTCTCCAACTTGTTTAACTTCTACTGTTTTGCTTAGCTCGCCCTTGGTGTTAGTTAAATCAGTTAACACGATCTTGACCTGGTATGTCCCCGGTGTCGTGTAACTAATATCCCATGGCTGGAATTTTTCGGTTGGTGGGCTTATAGTTTCTTTCAGATATTCGGTGTCGTTTTTAACAACATAAAATTGTACTTGCCTGATACCCGCATCTGCTTTGCCTGTAAACCCTATGGGTACGAGATTGTTATTTTGCCCAAGGATGATGGGGTTCCCATTATTGACAATAATGCTGTTTACCTGGGGACCGCTTGTAGAGCTTGGTTTTACAACGAAATAACCTTCTTTATTAGTCTCCCCGGCTGTATTCTCCGCCCATACCCTGTATTTTCTTTGATATGTGCTGGGCTGACCGGATGTACTTATCGTTTTTGCTAATGCGTAAGTTCCCTCATTGCTGCTAGAGCTTTTTAATTGCATGGCAAAATTACTCTTGCAAGTGTCTTTGCTTAACCAGTCGCCCTCTCCATCGTCAAACTGGATGTAGACTAGATCCGGCTTATTGCTTACTTTAGCCGTGAAGGTAAACTGGCTACCAACCGATGCTTCTTTTGGTGCTACATTGTAAGATGTTATCTGCGGCTTATCTGTTGTCTCTCCAACTTGTTTAACTTCTACTGTTTTGCTTAGCTCGCCCTTGGTGTTAGTTAAATCAGTTAACACGATCTTGACCTGGTATGTCCCCGGTGTCGTGTAACTAATATCCCATGGCTGGAATTTTTCGGTTGGTGGGCTTATAGTTTCTTTCAGATATTCGGTGTCGTTTTTAACAACATAAAATTGTACTTGCCTGATACCCGCATCTGCTTTGCCTGTAAACCCTATGGGTACGAGATTGTTATTTTGCCCAAGGATGATGGGGTTCCCATTATTGACAATAATGCTGTTTACCTGGGGACCGCTTGTAGAGCTTGGTTTTACAACGAAATAACCTTCTTTATTAGTCTCCCCGGCTGTATTCTCCGCCCATACCCTGTATTTTCTTTGATATGTGCTGGGCTGACCGGATGTACTTATCGTTTTTGCTAATGCGTAAGTTCCCTCATTGCTGCTAGAGCTTTTTAATTGCATGGCAAAATTACTCTTGCAAGTGTCTTTGCTTAACCAGTCGCCCTCTCCATCGTCAAACTGGATGTAGACTAGATCCGGCTTATTGCTTACTTTAGCCGTGAAGGTAAACTGACTCCCTGCTATTCCTTCCTCCGGTGTTACATCAGAAGATTTTATCTGTGGCTTATCAACACTTACGATTTGCTTGACTTCTACTGTCTTGCTTAGTTCCCCCTTGGCGTTATTAGAATCTGTCAAAACGATCTTGACCTGATATGTCCCCGGAGTTGTATAACTAATATCCCATGGCTTAAATTTTTCGGTTGGCGGTATTATAGTTTCTTTCAGATATTCGGTGCCGTTTTTAACAACATAAAATTGTACTTGCTTGATACCCGCATCTGCTTTCCCTGTAAATTCTATTGGTACGAGGTTGTTGTTCTGCCCAAGGATGATAGGATTACCATTATTAACTGTGATGCTTGTAACCTGGGGGCCGCTTGTATTACTAACTGTCACGGCACACTTCGCGTATTTACCGCTGCCGTCGACAGCCATGGCGGTGATGTTGGCTGTCCCCGCGCCTTTTGCTGTCACTTTGCCATTGCTGTCTACTGTGGCGACCGCGCTTCTGTCGGAGCTCCAGTTTACTCCTTTGTTGCTTGCGTTGCTGGGTGTCACGCTGGCTGTCAGGCTTTTTGTTTCCCCGACTTTCATGCTCAGGCTGCTGGAGCTCAAGCTTACATTGGTTACTAATACTGGCCCGGACGGTACCTCTGTCACTGTCACGGCACACTTCGCGTATTTACCGCTGCCGTCGACAGCCATGGCGGTGATGTTGGCTGTCCCCGCGCCTTTTGCTGTCACTTTCCCGCTGCTGTCTACTGTGGCGACGGCTTTCTTGTCGGAGCTCCAATTTACTTCTTTGTTGGTCGCGTTGCTGGGTGTCACGCTGGCTGTCAGGCTTTTTGTTTCCCCGACTTTCATGCTCAGGCTGCTAGAGCTCAAGCTTACATTAGTTACCGGTACTGCTGTTGCCGCAAATAAGGTAAGTGGATATGCAAATATAAAAGCAAATAAAATCAAGCACGAAATAATTTTTTTCACTTATAACTCCCTCCTAAATATTCTAACTAGTTACTTCCTCAACCCAAGTTGAAAAATGTTATCGCACCCCCAATTTTCCATTAAGTTAGTTGCCCGGTAAAAACTGGATTCTTTAACGGTACTAAATTACAAAGCTCGTTTCTCATAGAATTAAAAATTTTCTTATGGGAATTAGTTAGTGAATTTATTTATTAAGAATAACCTCATAATTTTAACGATATAATTACAAAGTTTTTCGCTTCAATTTCTCTATAAGAATCTGTATTCTGGAACGCGCTCCTAATCCCCTGACTTAGCGGGAAGAAGAGGTCGGATTTAAACCTACTCATCCAATAGGTGCATAAACTGTTATGAGTCAAGATAGACTCGCTTCCTCGCCCCGGTTCCTTGCCAAAACACCAGAAAAGAGAAAGTTGAGTTATTTATTTTAGTATCTACTATACTCAACCCCTAATATCTGCAATTTTCCAATCCTATCATTTGTATCAGGGTGAGTAGAGTAAAGCGCCTTCCATAACCCATGTGCGGGCGGGTGTTGAGCTATTATGTCAAGTGTAGCTGTTAGTCCATGGCCGTAGCCAAGTTTGAACGCAAATTCATCTGCCTCAAACTCATTTTTACGGCCAGAATATAGTACAAGCAATTATGTCAAGCGCTGGCGTATTGAAGTGTTTTATCGCACGGTTAAACAGGAGCTGGGACTCACAAACTGCCATTCACGGTCGAAAGAAGCACATTTTGCACACATGGAACTACTTTTTACCGTAGAAACCTTATTATGCTACGCAAGGTGGGAATGCAATAAAGAAGGCGCCGAAGAAGCCCTATCCCACCACGAAATGGTTAGATACTTATTCAACGCCAGTCATCGGATTTGCTGTTACGAGCAACAAATCCAAGTCTATTTTGACACAACTGGCGATCGGTTTTCAAGGTTCATCGAAAAATTTTGGCCTCCACATCCATTTTTACGGTTGTGGGACCGGTATTATTTACCTAAAACTGCATAACTCATGTATTGAAGACGAAATTGAAATAATCAATACGTTGGATATCTTGTTAACTCTCTCAATATTAATCAGCTTTTATATACTCTGGAGAATACTACGGGTCGCGGGGCGGGAAGCGGCTATAACAGCACAGGAGCAAATGGCGCTTGAGATGCAGGATCGCATCTACGCCATCCGATCTCAGCGCCACGATTTTATCAATCACATCCAGATTCTCTCCGCGCTTTTAGAGGAAAAAAACATACAAGAAGCAGAAATATATATCAACAATATTAAAAGAGATCTCGACAGGCCTGTTAATTGCTAATAGAAGGAGGCATCAGATCTTAACAAATTGTTATCTGGGTTGGTCAGGGGTTACTCCTGATAAGGATACAGGCACTAGTTTTATCGTCATGGTACATGCAAATATATATATCGCTAATTTAATAGTTCACTCGCAAGATTGCTTATTTGGGGGTTACAGGCAAAGATGGGGGAACCAGAATTAAAAGTTGTTATTGCAGAGGACGACGAGCCTATCTGTAATCTTTTGAAAAATTACTTGTCTTCTTTTGAGGAAGTTGCAGTGGTGGGAACAGCAGCAGACGGGGAAAAACTGATAGAGGTTGTTAAGGCAACATCTCCTGACGCTGTTTTTGTCGACATTCAGATGCCGGGTATAGATGGTCTCTCGGCAGTTCACCAGTTACAGAACGAATTTACCTCACTTTTCGCAGTATTTGTTAGCGCCCATACCCATTACGCCGTTGACGCTTTTAATATGGACGCCGCGGATTTTTTAGCAAAACCCTTTACCAGGGAAAGGGTAGGAAAAGCCCTGCAAAAATTAAAGCGATTCAAAAAAATGATTGATAAAACCCGTAATAACAATACTTCCGCTACTAATATGGCTGAAACAGACAACAGCAACCAGATCATGCTTAAATGCGGGCACGGAATTGTGCTGGTGGAGAAAGAGAACATTATCTTTGTTGAAAAGTTGGGAAAGAAAAGCATTGTCCATACTACCAGGGGATCTTTCGAAACCGCACATTCCCTGGTAACCTTTGAAAAATCCCTAAACAAACCCAACTTTTTTCGCTGTCATAAGAGCTTTATCATTAATGTAAAGCTGGTGGAAAAAATATCTCCATATGCGGACAGGGCATATGAAATAAGCTTTTATAATTATAACCAAACTGTAACCATGCGCAGGGAAAAGTTCGAAGAATTTTGCAGTCTATTTAATGGTAATACTTTATAAGCTTAATTACGTTACATAATTTTTAAGGAAATCTTCGGGCGACAGCGCCTTAACAGGCGAGACGGAAAAATCCTTCTGGTTCCGAGTAATGATGCAATCGACCTTTCCCCTTTTGGCGCAGGCGGCAAGCAAAGCATCCTCATAATCAGGCATTGGCATTTCTAGTGCCTTCTCGCAGTCGGATCCGGTAACGTCTAATATTTTGAAGAGCGTAAAGAGCTTCAGCAAAGCCTGCCTACATTGGGTATTGTCATGTAAATGCTTATGCAGCAAATAATAAATGTCGGTCACGCTGTTGGCGGTAATGCATGCTGTGATCTTATTTTCGGCGGTTAAAAAAAACAGCTTTTCTGCCGATTCGTTGAAAGGAGCGCGTGAAACCAAGGCGTCCAGTATGACATTGGTGTCAATCAATACGTTCACGGCGGCTCAAACGCTCCTCTCTTGCCCGTTCCAAGGAAGCGCCGGCGGGCAGAATGCCAAACAGCGATTTGGCCATTTTCACTTTGTCCTGATTAGTATTGGTAAGCTTTGCGACGCTCTTTCCGTTTTTGGTAATGTAAATGTCCTCTTTGGAAGCGAGCGCCAGATATTTCCCGATGTTATTTTTAAACTCAGTGGCAGTGATTAACATAGGATAACCTCCCTTGTGCGAAATATTATATTGATATCTTCATTATTATTATACGCAAATCGTGCGATTTAGTCATAAAAATGTTCGATTATATAAATTTTATTTGCCTAACCAGTAATTTTGACCCAGTCAAATAAGCAAACAAGAGACAGCTTTAATAAAAGCTCTCTCTTGTCACTAGTCATTATCATTTGAGCCGTTGGTTTAATATCTTGGCGGTTTATGAAGAAAACAACGCTTCCACAAACTCTTCGGCATTGAACGGCCTCAAGTCCTCTATACCTTCACCGATACCGATTAGTTTCACGGGAATATTTAAGGCCTGGTTTACAGCTATCACTACGCCACCCTTGGCACTACCGTCCAGTTTAGTTAGGGCTATCCCGGTTATGCCGACTGCTTCGCTAAATTGTTTGGCTTGATTGACAGCGTTCTGGCCGGTTGTGGCGTCCAATACCAGCAGCACCTCGTCGGGCGTCCCAGGTATTTCACGGTCTAATACCCGGTTAATTTTCTTCAATTCTTCCATTAAGTTGCTTTTCGTATGCAGCCTGCCGGCGGTGTCGATAATTAAAACGTCAGCCCGGCGCGCCCTCGCAGCCTGCAAGGAATCGAAGGCGACTGCGGCGGGATCGGCCCCTTCCTGGTGCCTGATTAATTCCACTCCTACACGGTTGCCCCAAACCTCCAACTGGTCTATGGCAGCGGCGCGAAAAGTGTCCGCGGCTCCCAATATTACTTTCTTACCTTCTGATTTGCACCAATATGCCAATTTTCCAATAGTTGTGGTTTTGCCCACCCCGTTAACTCCAACAACGACAATCACTGTCGGGGGATCGGCGCGGTAATTTATCGCTGAACCACCCTTTTCCAGCATGTCGCTGACCTGTTCTTTCAGTACTTGTTTGAGTTGCCCGGCGTCTTCCAGCCGTCGCTCCCTGGCAGCGCGACGCACCCTCTCCACTAGTTCAAGGGCGGTATTCACTCCGACATCAGCTTGGATCAACAATTCTTCCAGCTCTTCAAAAAGATCTTCATTGATAGCTTTGTGGCGGTGAACCAGGTTATCTATTTTTTCAACAAAACCCTGACGGGTTTTGGTAAGGCTTTCTTTTAAGCGGTTAAAAAAACCCATTAATCTGTTATTTTCCTCCGTTTTTATTAATTTAACATATTATTTAAAATTCCGTTAACGATATCACTTGCTGATTTTTGACAGCGCTGATTTAGCTGCCCGTTGCTCCGCGTCTTTTTTGGAACGGCCGGTTCCCGTGCCGAACATTTGACCCTGGTAGATCACACCTGCTGTAAAAGTCTTATCGTGATCAGGGCCATCTTCTTTCAAAATTACATATTGCACCGTCTCACCGCCGCGTTGCTGCACCAGTTCCTGCAGCTCAGTCTTATAGTCCCGCTCCAACCGCCCTTCCATGACGTCACTTATGACCGGCGTCAAACAGCGGATGGCGATCTCGGCAGCCCGGTCCAGTCCCTGGTCCAAATAAACCGCTCCCAACAATGCTTCAAAAGCGTCGGCGAGTATTGACGGGCGCTCCCTGCCCCCGGACCGCTCCTCTCCTTTACCCATACTTAGACAAAGGCCTAATTCCAAACCGCCGGCGACTCTCGCGAGGGAAGGTTCACAAACTATCGCCGCCCGCAATTTGGTTAACTCTCCTTCATCCCTTCCCGGATTATTCCGGTACAAATAATCGCTTACAGCCAGTTCAAGCACAGCATCGCCCAGAAACTCCAGACGCTGGTTGTTCTCTGCCCCGGTATGGCGGTTTTCGTAAGTAAACGAACTGTGCGTCAAGGCTACCGAAAGCAAGTTATCATCCCGCCAGTCCATACCAAGCCGCCTTCTCAAGCGGGACCGGCAGTCCTTTATTTTAGACACCGGGCTCATCCCCTAAACCCTATTAGGGTGTTAGTTTAATAATATCGTTTGAATATCAAGGTGGCATTATGCCCGCCAAACCCGAAAGAATTGGATAAAGCCACATTCACTTCAGCTTGCCTCGCCGTGTTGGGAACAAAGTCCAAGTCACAATCGGCGTCGGGGTACTCATAATTTATTGTTGGCGGTATAATCCCTCTGTTGATGGCTAAAATACATACGGCTGCTTCCAGGCCGCCCGCCGCGCCCAACAGGTGGCCGGTCATCGACTTCGTTGAACTGACGGCCAATTTCCGGGCATGTGCTCCGAATACACTTTTAATTGCTGTTACTTCAGCTTTATCACCAGGGGGAGTGGATGTCGCGTGAGCGTTGATGTAATCCACCTTTTCAGCTTCAATACCAGCGTCCCTGATCGCTTCCAGCATCGAATTGGCCGCCCCGCGCCCCTCAGGTTCCGGCGCGACCATGTGATAAGCGTCGCACGAACTGCCGTATCCGGCAAACTCGGCATAAATCCTGGCCCCCCTGCTCAGGGCGTGATCCAGAGTTTCCAGCACCAATATAGCCGCGCCCTCACTCGACACGAAACCGTCCCTATGCGCGTCGAAAGGTCTGCTCGCTTTTTCCGGCTCATCGTTATTGGTTGACATGGCCTTCATGGAACAGAATCCGGCCATTGCCAAAGGAGTAAGCGGGGCTTCGGTGCCTCCGGAAATCATTACATCCGCATGGCCCCACTGCAGCATTTTGAAAGCGTCTCCCAGCGCGTTGGAACTGGAAGCGCACGCCGAGACGCTGGTGATATTCGGACCGTACAGGCGGTAATTGATAGCCACCTGCCCTGCCCCCATATTGGCTATCATCATCGGCACGAAATGAGGACTGACCCGGCCGGGTCCTTTCTCAGCCAATACTCTGGCTTGTTCCTCCAGTGTTTCAATACCGCCTATTCCCGACCCGATGATCACTCCAATCCGGTTTCTGTTCTCCTTTTCCAGGTCAAGGCCCGCGTCTTCAAGCGCCATACCGGTAGCCGCCACCGCGAATTGGGTAAAGCGGTCCATACGCCGGGCTTCTTTTTTATTTAGGTACTTGGTGTAGTCAAAATCAGCAACTTCACCCGCTATTTTAGTGCTGAAACCAGTCGTGTCAAACCTGGTTATCCGCTTGATCCCGGAAACCCCGCCGGTTATAGAGGGCCAAAACTGCTCCAGCCCCGTACCTACCGGAGAGATGATCCCCAGGCCGGTAATTACAACCCGCTTACGCAAGATAGACTCCTCCCTCTTCAAAAAAGTCCCGCGGTTACCCCCGGGACTTACGACTACTTAAAATTACTGGCGATCCTGGATATATTTAATAGCCTCGCCTACAGTACGTATTTTTTCCGCATCCTCGTCGGGGATTTCCAGATCGAATTCTTCTTCAAGAGCCATAACCAATTCAACAATATCTAAGGAGTCAGCTCCCAGGTTATCGACAAAGGACGCCTCCGGTATAACTTCATCTTCTTCCACACCCAATTGTTCAACAATAATGGATTTAATTTTGTCAACTATTGACATGATGAACATTCACCCCCTTTCGCTGCTTAACCAGAATCAGTTTATTTCTCATACATAACAAACTATACACATAACATCCCGCCATCCACGTTTATGGTCTGCCCAGTGATATATCCGGCCACATCAGAAGCAAGAAACGCCACCAACTCGGCCACTTCTTCCGGACAACCGAACCTGTTTAACGGAATCTGTTCCAGCATTTTTCCTTTAACATTCTCCGCGAGCGCCATAGTCATCTCCGTGTCGATATAACCAGGCGCAACAGCGTTAACAGTGATATTTCGTGAGCCAAGCTCTTTGGCCATGGCCTTCGTCAGGCCAATCAGACCCGCTTTAGCCGCGCTGTAATTCGCCTGGCCGCTGTTACCGGTCAAACCGACTACCGAACTGATATTTATAATGCGTCCGTAGTGGTTCTTAAACATATTTTTAGCGGCGATTTTTATACAATTGAAAGCTCCCTTCAGGTTTGCCCCGAGAACCGCGTCCCATTCCGCTTCTTTCATGCGAAAAACAACGTTATCCCTGGTTATGCCGGCGTTGTTCACCAGGATATCAATTTTCCCGAACTCCGCCAGGGCTGCTTTTACCATGGTTTCTACTTCTGCTTGACTGGATACGTCGGCCTGGTAGACCAGCGCACGTCCGCCGGCGCTTCTGATGGTTTCCGCCACTTCCGCCGCCGCGTCGGCCCTGCCCGCGTAATTTATCAACACCGCCGCCCCTTTTTCCGCTAAATTAAGGGCGATAGCCCGTCCAATACCGCGGGAAGCTCCGGTGACAATGGCAGTTCTGCCGTTAAGAACCATTTTAGCCAACCTCCCCGACAAGCGCAAGGGCTTTTTCCAAAGAAGCCGGGTCTTCAATATTGCATACTTGCAAATCCCGGCTAATTTTCTTCACCAGACCGCTCAAGACCTTGCCGGGACCAATCTCGACAACGGTTGTCACTCCGGCGGAAACGAGCCGGCGTACACTCTCCTCCCAGCGAACCGGACTGTAGACCTGGCGAACCAATAAAGCCCTAACATCCTCCCCGGTGCGGACAAAATCAGCAGTAACATTTGCCACCACCGGCACATCCGGATCAGTGACAGATGTTTTGTCCAGGTCAGCAGCCAGTCTTTCACCGGCAGGCTTCATCATGCTTGAATGAAAGGGGGCGCTAACCGTCAAGGGTATAAAACGCTTGGCCCCGGCTTCCTTGGCCAGCAGCCCGGCAGCCTTTAATCCGTTGTTATCCCCTGCCACAACCACCTGGCCGGGACAGTTCAAGTTTACCGCCTCGACAATTCCAGCGTTGGAAGCTTTCCGGCATACTTCCTGGACCTCTTCGCCGGACAGTCCCATGACAGCGGCCATCCCTCCCTCACCGAGGGGAACAGCTTCCTGCATGTACTGGCCCCGCTTGCGCACCAGCCGCACAGCATCTTCAAAGGATAACGATCCCGCAGCCACCAGGGCGCTGTATTCACCCAGACTATGCCCCGCCACGGCTGATGCCGCCAAACCGCCTGCCTTTTTCATCACTTCCAGGCAGGCCACACTGACAGTCAGAACCGCCGGCTGGGTGTTGATCGTTTTGTTCAATTCCGCTTCCGGCCCGGCAAAGCACATTTCAGAAATAGAAAACCCCAGAGCCTGGTCAGCCTTTTCAAAAACAGCGCGAGCTTCCGGATAGTTTTCGTAAAACTCCCGGCCCATCCCCACACTTTGAGAGCCCTGGCCTGGAAAGACAAAAGCCACTTTCAAGATTTTTTCACCACCAGTTTGCTAATATTGCTAATTACTTGTTCGGCTTCTTCCAATGTTTCTAAGATAATATCGCGGGAAGTTTGAATTTTGCCTGCCATGGCGCAAACTTGTCCGGCCATGACCGTACCGTTTTCGACATTCCCTTCAACCATGGCCGCCGCGAGGCTGCCCACGCCTAACTTTTCAAGCTCATCCGCCGGCACTCCTTTATTTTCCAGCTCCTTGTATTTCCTGGTGAACTTGTTTCGCAATGATCGCACCGGATGTCCAAGTGAAGCGCCGGTGATCGTCGTGTCTCGATCTTTGGCTTTAATAATCGCTTCTTTTACATTTGGGTGGATTGTGCATTCACTGGCACACATAAAGCGGGTACCCATTTGCACTCCCACCGCTCCCAGCGACAGCGCGGCTACAAACCCCCGGCCGTCGAAAATGCCGCCGGCCGCTATCACCGGAATATCAACAACATCCACCACCTGCGGAACCATGGCCATGGTAGTTATATCCCCGATATGCCCCCCTGATTCCATGCCTTCGGCGATCAGGGCGTCAACACCGGTGCGGGCCAGCCTTTTCGCCAGCGCTACCGAAGATACCACCGGTATTACTTTCGTGCCCACCTCCCGCAAAGAAGGAACGTATTTGCCGGGATTTCCCGCACCTGTGGTAATCACAGCCACAGGCTCTTCCTTGAGCAGGGTCATTATGTCTTCCAAATAAGGTGAAAGCAGCATCACATTGACGCCGAAAGGTTTTTTGGTTAATTGTCTGGCCAGAAGAATTTGCTTCCTGAGCCAATCAGCAGGCATAGTGCCCGATCCGATAATTCCGAGCCCGCCCGCTTCAGAAACCGCAGCGGCTAATTCGGCAGTGGACACTCTGGCCATACCGCCCTGAATAATAGGGTACTCAATATCCAACAAGTCACATAATGCGGTACGGAACAATACCCCCCGCCCCCTGTACAATAATTTAAAATCATTTATTATAATAAAAAATAACTATAAAAAGAATATACCATAAATTTACTTACATGAAAAGTATTACCATTTAATTACTACTGCGCCCCAGGTTAAACCCGCACCGAAACCTACCACGACAACATGGTCGCCTTTATTAATCCTGCCGCCACGTACAGCTTCTTCCAACGCCAGCGGTATTGAGGCTGTCGATGTATTACCGTACCGATCCACGTTGACCATTACCTTTTCCATAGGTACGCCTAGCCTTCTGGCAGCCGGTTCAATGATCCGGATATTCGCCTGGTGGGGGATAAAAAAGTCAACATCTGATTTATTAAGCCCGGCTTCAGCAATGACTTCTTCAGCAGCCTCCCCCATAACTCTGACCGCGAATTTAAAAACTTCCCTACCGTTCATCTGCAAATAATGAAGCCTGCTATTTAATGTATCACTGCTGGCCGGACGCCTGGAACCCCCGGCTGGAAGCAGCAGGTGGGGTCCTCCGGAACCATCGGAGTATAGCTTGGTAGCTAAAATACCCTCCCCGGTAGATACCGGCCCTAAAACCACCGCGCCCGCGCCGTCACCAAAAAGCACACAGGTGCTCCGGTCTTTCCAGTCAATGACTCTGGACATGGTTTCGGCCCCAATCACCAGTACTCTCCGGCAGGCTCCGGCAGCGATAAACTGGCTGCCCACGGTAAGCGCGTAAATAAATCCGGTACACCCGGCCGCCAGGTCAAAGGCCCCCGCCTTTTTTTTAACTCCGATTCGGTCCTGCACCAGGCAGGCGGTAGCCGGAAAAATCATATCCGCCGTATCTGTGGCGCAAATAACCAGATCAATTTCTTCAGGCGCTGTCCCCGCATCAGCAAGCGCCCGCCTGGCAGCATTTGAAGCCAGATCCGAAGTGGCCTGTTCCGGTCCGGCAATCCTTCTTTCGCATATTCCACTCCTGGAACGAATCCATTCGTCGCTGGTATCTACCATTTTCTCCAATTCTGTATTGGTAAGAATTCGCTCCGGTACATAGGTCCCAATCCCCAAAATTCCGGCATTAACCACTTCCCTGTGCATTGGCGCAATCAACCTCTTTCTTTTCGGCAAACGTAATACTATCCCTGATAGAGTCCACCAGATAATTATCAACTGATTCCATCGCTACCCTAATCGCATTTTTTATCGCTTTAGCCGTGGATCTGCCATGGCAAATTACCGACACTCCGTTTACCCCCAATAAAGGAGCACCGCCGTATTCGGTATACTCAATCCGTCTTTGAAATCCCTTTAAGGCCGCTCCGGCTAATACAATACCTAGTTTTGCCAAAGCGCTTTTGGCAATTTCTTCTTTCATAATTTTGAAGAGAGATTCTGCCAGCCCTTCCCCCGTTTTTAAGACAATATTCCCTAGAAAACCGTCACAAACCAGTACGTGCGCGGTACCACGGAAAATATCCCTGCCCTCTACATTGCCGATAAAATTAATTCCCGCTTTTTGCAGCAACGGAAACGCCGCCAGCGTTGCTTCGTTTCCTTTAGTTTCTTCTTCACCGTTGCTCAAAAGGCCAACTCTGGGATTATCAACTCCAAGAATCTTTTGAGCATACAGGCAGCCCATCATACCGAACTGGAACAAATTATGCGGTTTACAGTCCACATTGGCTCCAATATCCAAGAGCAGGGTGAAATCTTTCTCACTTGGCAGCACCACGGCTATAGCCGGACGGTCGATACCCTTGATCCTGCCGAGACTGAGCAAAGCTGACGTCATGGAAGCGCCGGTGCTGCCTGCCGACACTACAGCGTCGGCTTTGCCTTCCTTGACCAACTGAGTCGCCATAACTATTGATGAATTTTTTTTACGCCGCACAGCGACAGCCGGGTGATCTCTCATCTCGATCACCTCGGGAGCGTGGACAACGTTCACCAGATCAGTTGCCGCGCAATTCCCGAGTTCGGCGCGCACCTGTTTTTCATCTCCCACCAAGGTAACAGCCACCCCATACTCTGCAACAGCCTGCAGCGCGCCCCTGACTATTTCAACCGGGGCATTGTCACCGCCCATAGCATCCACAGCGATTTTCACTGCGGTACCTCCTCCGCTATCGCGAACACTATAAATTTACCTAAAAACACAACTTCCCCCTTAACATATGAGGAAACTTTTACCATGTATTTATTCCCTTTATTTGATTTTATAACCGCTTTTGCCAGTACTTTTTCTCCACAGTAAACCGGCTGTTTAAAACTCACCCTGGAAATACCGGTTAAAGCCGCTTCGGCATTGATTACCGCGACGGCCAGCGAGTTAGCCTGCGCAAAAAGATAATGGCCTCTGAGAACTCCTGTTTTACTGAGCGTCATGTCGGAGGTGACATACAGGATTGACGTCCCGTTGTGACCGACATCCAAATCCAGCAGTTCCCCCACTACTTCCCCTCCGGACAGCGTCCTGGGTGGAGTTCCCTTTCCCATGGCCACATTTTTTAATCTTTGCCTGTGCTCCGGTATTTTTAATACCGTTCTGTCCAACCTAACCGTCTGTATGCTGACCTTAAGGATTTGTGCCAGATCTTCATCGGTCAAAAAGGGGTCCCTGTCCAGATACATGGCAAGACGCCGCAATCTTTCAATTTTACCGGCACTTTCCCGAGACACAACCCCTCACCCTCAAAACTGAAATATATTTTTAGTACCAGGTGCTAAAAATAGTATAATGTACTAGATGCCGCTTGGCAAGCAAATGGAAAAAAATAAGCTCAAGGTCTTGCAACCTTAAAGCTTATAATAAAAATTCTTTGACTTATTTCATCTCTACGACTTTTCTGGCTTTATAATACCCGCATTCCGGGCACATGTGGTGAGGCATAATCATAGCACGGCACTGCGGGCAACTTACCAGCGCCGGTGCTTCCAGTTTCACATTGGCTGCGCGCCGTTGTCTTCCACGCTGTTTGGAAGATCTCCTTTTTGGTACTCCCATTGTTAACACCCCTTACCTTTTCTCGCATTTTACCAAAATATAAATTGTTACTGATTAGTATCTTTCAACAACTTCTTCAAAACACTAAAACGCGGATCTGTTTCTTCGTTTGAGCAATCGCACCGGCTTTTATTAAGGTTGCAGCCGCATCTTGGACACAGCCCCTCGCAATCCTCGCGGCATAATGCTTTCATCGGCAACGAGAGAATAATGCTGTTTAAGACTTCAGGAGTGATATCAAGAATATCACCGCTGAAAGACACAACTTCCCCTTCATTGTCTTGCGACGCTTGGGCATATGTTTCGCGAAAAGGAACTTCGAAGATGTAGTCGTATGTATCCAGGCAACGGCTGCAATTAAGAGTTAACTTGCCGGACACTTCTCCCTCGACCACTATTGTTGAGTCATTGTTAGTGGCAACCAGATTGGCTTTTACCGGACCGGGGAAATTCATACTTTCCCCCTGCAGCTCAAAAGAGGGCAATACCGCTGACAAATTGAAAGGTTGAAAATCCCCCGGCGCCTTTTTCAGCATACCGACATCCAGTTGCAACATAAAGTTCCACCCCATATTCAACATGAAGAATTATATATAAGATATCGCAGCTTTGTCAAGATTTTTCCTGTCTTTCGGCAAATCAGTTTTCAATACCTTGTAAATATATGACAAACATTTTTAACCAATACCTTAATAAAAAAACATAACCCTATGAATTAATTAATACATTTTAAATTATTAAAGGAAAGGGGTAAGGAGTGAGGAGTATGATATATCCCCGTAAACTGCCAGGTCAATCAAATGATTATTATAGGCTGTTATGGACGACACTAGCGGTTCTTTTCGTGCTATCGATGGTAATTCAGCCGCGTATCGCGTTTGACGGCGCGGTTATGGGGTTAAAAACCTGGTGGAATATCGTTTTCCCTTCGCTCTTGCCTTTTTTTATCGCATCCGAACTGTTAATGAGCTTCGGGGTGGTCCATTTTATGGGAGTGCTGCTGGAACCGGTGATGCGCCCGCTATTCAACGTGCCCGGCGCAGGCTCTTTCGTAATGGCTGTCGGCTTCAGCAGCGGCTACCCGATTGGCTCCATGGTTACCGCCAGGCTTCGCTCACAAGGGCTATGCACCAGGGTCGAGGCCGAGCGGCTGATGTCTTTTACCAATAATTCCAGCCCGCTCTTCATGCTGGTCGCGGTCGCGGTGGGCATGTTCAACAATCCCGCGCTTGGCTGGATTATTGCCGGCGCGCATTATTTGTCCAATATTACCCTGGGTTTTATCCTGCGCTTCCATGCCCGCAACGATGTTGAACGCATACCCGAACCGTCCGCTAAAAGCAGCGGGCTGATAGGTCATGCTTTCCGGCAGTTGCTTCAAGTACAACGGCAAGATAATCGCCCGTTGGGGAAAATTATTGGGGATGCGGTGCGCAACGCCGTTACCAACCTGCTTAACATAGGTGGATTCATCATCCTTTTCGCCGTAATCATTAAAATGCTGACTGCCGCCGGTTTTATTAACAGCCTGGCCAGTTGCCTCGGCGTCTTTCTTCTACCTTTGGGATTTTCCCCGGAGATACTGCCAGCTTTGGCCAGTGGCTTTTTTGAAATGACCATTGGCTCAAAACTGGCCAGTGAGACGACGGTCCCGTTGCTCCAACAGGTGGTTGCCGTGGGAATGATCCTGGCCTGGAGCGGTCTGTCCGTACACGCCCAGGCGGCTAGTATGATCAGCGATACTGATATCCGAATGCACCCCTTTATTATAACCCGCGTCGCCCACTGTTTTCTCGCTGGCTTGTACAGCTACATTATATTCCAATTGTGCAGCCCTTTGGAACCGGCCACTGCGGCGATGGCAACCGTGGCCAAGTGGCAGAATTTTAGTTTTATTATGTTCAACCTTAAACTATTCGGCCTTTTCATTATTTCCCTGGTGATAATAATTCTTATCGCTTTGATGCTCAATCTTGTCAGCAATATTAAGATATTGACTTGGAAAAACAAATAATATTGGCTATCTTTGGTGCTGCTAGGAGTTCTATTGTCTTCCACTTATCTACGTGATATACTAATTTATGTGGAGGTGATTGAGGTGGAGTACCAGAATATTACTCTATCCATTCCCAAGAAAATATTGAAGAAGGTCAAGCATATAGCGGTGGAAAAAAACACGTCGGTATCCGGGTTGCTGTCACGGCACCTGGAAGATATTGTTGAAAAGGACGGAGCATACCAAAAAGCAAAAACCAACCAAATAGAGCTCATGAAAAAAGGTTTCGATTTAATATGCAAAGGCAAAGCTTCATGGACCAGGGAGGATCTGCATGAACGCAGATAAGGGGCGTCAATTCGTCGACACGAACGTTTTTGTGTATGCATATGACAAAGAAAATGGAATAAAACAAAACCTGGCCCGGAAGTTAATAACCAATCTTTGGGAAAACAACAGGGGATGCGTCAGCATACAGGTTTTGCAGGAACTTTACGTAACGGTGACAAAAAAAGCGTCAACCCCCTTGCCGCCTGAGACGGCGTTAAAGATTATCTCTGATTTGGGTGAATGGACCCATCATGTCCCTGGTGTCGGGGATATAATTGAAGCCGTTTATTTTCAACAAAAGTACGGTATTTCTTTCTGGGATGCAATGATTATAAACAGCGCCTGTAAAACCGGCTGCACCGTCCTTTGGACGGAAGATTTGAACAGCGGACAGGTTTATGGGAACGTAACGGTTCAAAACCCGTTTGACCGGAAAGACTGAAAAATAGCTCTTAAGGAACCCTACACATACTGCTACCCAACCGGAGTATTTCCTCTTCGCTAACATTGCCATCCATAGACACAAAAACATCACTATCAATCCAAGCCAGTGAAACACGCTGATTTTTGTAAGTAATTAACGTTGCCTCTTGTCCATTGATTCTTATTTTCTTAAGAACGGCATCCTCGTTATCAAAAGAAAGACCCTGGCTAAAGCCTTGTGTGATATTGGTCTGTTGAATGTTAATTTTACGGTTATCGTTTGCAGCCAGTTTTATTAAAACATCAGTAGAGTCACCAAGTTTATCCATTGAAAGAGACTTAATGTGATATTCTTCTAGATGATCAACGGGCAAAAGAATTTTAAATGGTGCGGATTGAATCTTTTCGATAATATCCGGACTTAAGTTATTTATGTTTTTACCGGTAGAGCTTTTGTCAGCATAATCGGTACCGACAGTTTGAACTTTTCCAACTATAAATGATTTAAAAAATTCTAAAGACTTTAAACTTATAGCCCTAGCCTGAACGGGAAACAATAAACTTAATAAGATCCCAACACAGAATAAAACAGGAACTATTATAGCAATACTTTTTCTTATAAGAAAATAGTCTCTTCGCGGAAAATATTTTCCTTTAAATTTAACCCATTCCCTATCCAGATTGATCTCCTTTGACAACTCTTCGTTAATATTTGCCTTCGCTGCCTGTGTTATAAGGTCGTCCATTGCGGTTTTAGGATTCATTAATATCTTCACCTTCCCCTAATCCTTCAATAAATCCTTTCTTAATCATTTCTCTCTTAATCTTATCTCTAACCCGATACAAAATAGACTTAATTGTACCTTCTGGAATGTTCAAGATGGACGATATCTCCTTTATTTTCATGTCCTTATAATAGTATAAAACAATGGTAGCATGATAAGGTTCTTCTAAACTTCTTATAATTCGCCGTATTTCCATAATAATTTCCTCATTCTCAACTATAGATAAAGGGTTGATTCCCATATCCTCAAAGTCGTTAATATCATATGGTTTTTCCTTACCCATTTTTTTAAGTAAATCAAACACAGCATTTCTTGCTACAGTCTTTAACCATGATTCCAGCTTACCCGAGTCTTTTAGCTGGTCAAAATTATTTATGGCCTTGAAAATAGTTTCTTGGGCGGCTTCTTCAGCTATAAATTTATTATCACAGTATTGGTAGGCGGTATAATATGCGGTTTTATAATAATTTTTAAAAATGAATTCCGCTATTTCATAACGATTCTTATTTTTGTCAAATGGGAAAAAACTCAAAACACATTCCTCCAGTTTATCAGCTACAGGATATATTTCGACAGAATTCAGAGGTATCCTTTAATACTTATACAATAGTAATATATTCTTGGGTTCTATATGCATATTGATGAAACTTGTCGAAATTAGTCTAATAATGCGAAAAAGAAATTCCGGCATTCTATAATTATAGCTAAGCCATAGTAAGTAAATCAGATTATGAAGAGAAATTGCAAGATGAATGATAAATTAATTATTATAAAAATTTCTATTGGCATGCAACCATTGTTGATATTAACAGTCTATTATATAAAAACAAATTCAAGGAGGATTTTTATGAGAAGATGCTATAGGCTCATGATTTTGATTTCAATGTTATTGTTTCTGTTGTCGTCTAGCCTTGCAGAAGCAAAAAACGGAGGGGACGGCGTTGTTACTCCACAGTCATTTAATTATTTATCAAAAGCCCAAAGCTTAATGTTTGTTAACACTAATAATACTATAAGCGTTAAGGGAGAAACCGGAGCATACACAGACGTTGAAAAAATCGCAGTCACTGTTTATCTTGAAAAATATAATGGCACTGGCTGGATTGTGGTAAAGAGATGGGATAATTGCAACTATTACGATTCAGATGTCATTTGCACAGGAACCTCTGGGACCCTTTCCTCTGGAACTTATAGGGTCAGAAGTTACCATCGAATAGATAATAATGGGACTATTGAAACAACTAATTCATATACACACCAGCAAACAATTTGAGCATTACCTTCTAAATTTATTAGGATTTACCTTACCATAAAAGGGGGGTTGAATCCAATTTCAACAACAATAAGGGGGTGAATCCGATGGACAATTTTTAAGTGGTTCGTGAGGCAATCCGGGGAAGTCGCAACAACAAGCACATGCATTTAGCCTGCACAAACCACTATTTAAATATACCGGTACTAACAATTTGTCTAAATGTTAACAAGTAGATCCGATTTCAACTACATGCTAGTATCGCAGTATCCAGAAAAATCAATATATTGTGGTGTTAATTTCCTGGACAGCTTTGCAAATTACAACTTTTGGTCTTTGAAAATTGATTTAATAAAAAACAATTAAGGAGGTTTTATAAATGAAAAGGCTTACTATTCTATGTTTATGTGTCGCTTTATTATTAAGTTTACCATTTGCTGCCCATGCAAAAAACTTTGATGTTGTTCCTACTTCAAATGATCAAATCGAGGTAGGAGATACTTATGGTAAAGGAGACGGAGAATTAAAAATTTTTGATAAAGATGGAAACTTAATAATCCATAAAAAAGGAAAAATTGATAAGAGCATTATAAGTATAAAAAGCACTCAATTCGATAACGGTAATTATGGAGGAGTTACAGATGCTTGGTGGTACTATTATATTTTTGGTTGGTTAACTGGTTCTGGGCCTAAAGCTGAAGGAACAACATATACTTATGCACATGATGGTAATTCTGATTATTTATCTGCATACGTAAAACTATATGTAAATGGCACGAAAAAAGCTGAGGATTCAGCTAGTGATACAGATGTTGGTGAAGTAACAGCTTATTGTGATCATTTATATTATAGCAATGTTGGTGGACCAATCTTACCTTGCAGAGCAACTACTTCTCATAAGGTAATAGACTCAAAATATGGATGGAATGCTTCTTTCACTACAGACGATAGCTTTTAAAAACTATTAATAAAGAGCATTTTATTCATAACTCTATTACCTCTTTTTACCTGGTCTAAAAAGATGATTTAACTTTCCTGTTGGAGAACCTTATAACAGGTCCCCAAATTTGTTAATAAGGATGAAATACCAGCGGGGACGTAAAGCCGGGGTGATTAAAACCTAATTAAGTGAATACTACAAGTAGACTAATGCCGCAAAAATATTTTGGTGTTAGTCTACTTAATTAATTCATCAAATATAAATATACTAAGGAAGCATACGAGGAGTATGAAAATGAATATAAAAAAACATTTTACTATCTCATTTCTTATCATTGCTCTTATATTAACAAGTTTTTGTTTAGTAACAAGAGCTAATAAAAGAATAGAAAATAAATCCGAAAATATAAATTTTAAGATATTAGATGAAAATGGTACCAGTTCCATGTTTATGAAAACCATTCAGAGTAAAATAACATTCTATTTGAAAATTACACCAGATATAAAAAAACCATATCCCGAGTTATTTACTATTTTTATGAACGGGAAACAAATTGAATGTTTATGGGATAATAATACAGAATATACAAGTTTATATTATACAACCATTAATCCCAATGAAGATAGACTTATAGAAATAACAATAAATAATATTCCAAAAGGCTTAAATACATTACAATTTGGGACTGTCTATTTACCTAATAAAATAGATTTTCAAGAAGAAGAATTATTTGATGAAAAATACAGTTTAGATTTAACCCCCTTTACAATAGTTCGGAATGACAATATAAATAACAATTACGATATAAATTGGTCTGAAGAATCTATATTTAATAATTATAATAAACCATCTTTTATTGATAAAAATATGCCTGTAGGTATAAGTGGGATATTATCTTTTTCTAATAATGACCTTACTTCAGATTTAATTTCAAATGTCAATGAATACAAAGAAATATATTATTATTGGCAAAATACCGATGAAAAAATTAGAAAAGTTCGTTATTCATTATTAATAGATTGGGAACAAGTGCCATGGCCTACGGGAGAAATGTTTATAGATGTTTCAGTAAATCCGGGAGATATTTTCTATAAAGATTTATTATTATCTGAAATAGTAAAAAACAAAAATTGTCAATTATCAATTGTTGCTTTTATTGATCCAGATAAATCATTTTGGTATTTTAATAATAATGAATTAAAAGCTAATCATTATGGTGCTCTATCCTATGCAACTTTAAGAAATATTATTTTATCATCTTAAATACCCTTGTCACAGGGAACGGTTCTCTGACTCAGTCCCCTGACTCATTGATCGCTTAAAATATTCTGAATTCTGACTCCTGACTCCTGAATACCTAAATAAATGAATACTGTTGGCGCTCCCGGCAAAACATATAAAAGACATCTGCCGGAGCGCCATTTCTTTTTTAGCGATTTAGGCGCTCCGGGTGAGAAGGTGAAGAAATTTGGACAGCCTGACCAGCTTTTTCAACCCTAAGTCAGTAGCTGTTATCGGCGCTTCTAAATCACCGGGCAAGATCGGAAACGTTATTGTAAAAAACATTATCTCCAGCGGCTACACCGGCAATGTATTTCCAGTCAACCCAAAGGAAAAAGAAATCGAAGGGTTGGTTTGTTATGCATCGGTAATCGCCGCCCCGGAACCGGTGGAACTGGCGGTTATATCGGTCCCGGCGCCTCTTGTGCTGGATATGGCGACGGCTTGTGGTGATAGAGGCGTAAAAAACCTGGTGGTAATCACTGCCGGCTTTAAAGAAACAGGCAAAGAAGGACTCCGCCTGGAGCATAAACTGGTCGAAATTTGCCGTTCATACAAAATGAGAATGCTTGGGCCTAATTGTGTGGGCTTTATGGATACTCACACCCCGTTAAACGCTTCATTTTCTACCGGGTTTCCACTGAAAGGTGAAATCGCCTTCATTTCACAGAGCGGCGCTATGGTATTATCAATATTGGACTGGAGCCATTCGGTAGGCCTCGGTTTCAGCAAATTTATCAGCCTTGGCAACAAAGCCGACCTGACGGAATCCCATTTCATAGAAAACGCTGCTGATGATCCGCACACCAAGGTGATTCTTTGTTATATTGAAGATGTGGAAAACGGGCCTCTATTTCTTGAAACAGCCCGGCGAGCCAGCCGGAAAAAACCAATTGTCATACTTAAATCCGGAACCAGCCAGGCAGGCGCCCGGGCGGCATCCTCCCACACCGGCGCGCTCGCGGGCAGCAATATAGCTTATGAAGCGGCTTTCCGCCAATGTGGAGTAATCCGGGCCGGGAGTATGCCGGAATTGTTTGACCTAGCCATTGCTTTTGCCAACCAACCTGTTCCCCGGGGAGAACGCGTGGCTATTATTACCAACTCTGGCGGTCCGGGAATTGTGGCAACCGATAATATTGAATTAAAAAACCTGAAAATGGCCCGTTTTACCAGGGAAACAGTTGAACAGCTAAGAAAAGAATTACCCGCGGAGTCGAATATATACAACCCGGTAGACGTGTTGGGGGACGCCAAAGCAGACCGGTACCGTTTTGCTTTGGATAAAGTGCTGGCTGATCCGGGCGTTGACAGCGCCATCGTCCTGCTCTGCCCGGGCGGAGTGACAGAACCGGTGGATACTGCCAGGGCTATGGTCGAAATGAACGGAACGTACCCTGCGAAGCCCTTGTTTGCCGCTTATATGGGCGGCAAACAAATTGAGGAAGGCGCTAAACTGCTCTCAGCGGCTAAAATACCCTGCTTCCCTTTTCCGGAACCGGTTATTTCTTCGATCAGCGGCATGACCAGTTATCATCGTATAAAGAATGCCAGTGGGAATAAAGAAAGACACTCATTTGATAATGTGGATTCCAAGACTGTAGAAACAATATTGGAAAACGTTAGAACAGATAAGCGCCTGGTGCTTCTTGGCAGCGAAGCCGCTAAAGTGCTGGCTGCCTATGGCATAGCCACGGCGGCGACCGAGCTGGCCACCCAGCCGGAAGAAGCGGCTGAACTGGCGGACGAGATGGGCTATCCGGTTGTGCTAAAGATAGCATCGCCCAAGATAATGCATAAAACTGATGTGGGCGGGGTAATAACCGGCTTGGACTCATATGAAAAAGTACGCAAAGGCTTCATCGAAATCATCGAAAAAATACAGCGATACATGCCCAGGACGGTCATCTACGGGGTAGAGGTTCAAAAGATGATGCCTAAAGGGACAGAGTTGATTATCGGTATGACCAGGGACGTTCAGTTCGGTCCGCTGATCGCTTTTGGCCTTGGCGGTATTTATGTAAACTTGATTAAAGATGTCTCCTTCCGGCTGGCAAACGGCTTAACTGACGCTGAGATAAAAAAAATGATCACCGAGACCAAGGCCTATACCCTGCTGCGCGGCTACCGGGGGGAAAAGCCCGCCGATTTGCAGGCTATAGTCGAGGTTATCGGCAGGTTTGCGCAACTGGTTACCGACTTTTCTGAAATAACCGAGGTGGATATCAATCCGCTTTTTGCATACAACCGGGGAGCTTCGGCGGTTGATGTGAAAATTACTATATCGTGAGGTGTTTGAAGTGAAAAATCTATATATCATGGGCACCGCCGGCAGCGGTAAAACCAGCGTGGCGGCAGGATTAGCGCTTAAATACATGCAAGAAGGATACCGGGTAGCCTACTTTAAACCTGTGGGCAGCACCGGGAGCAGCACGGCTCAAGGTGACGAAGACGCCTTGTTAATGAAAGAAGTTCTTAAAATGGAACATCCGCTGGAAACAATAGTTCCTTATTTGGCCGGGCCTTCTTATCTTTCGGGTTACAAACATTCCTGTGTTTCTGTGAAAACAATCCGTGAGGCATATGAAACGGTAGCGGCGGGAATGGACCTGGTAATCATCGGCGGGGCCAGTTTTCCTCATATCATGGGATGTCTTGGGCTTGACGCCGCCAGTCTGGCAGCGGAGCTGCAAGCTCTTCCTCTTTTTGTGATCAGGATTGACAACGATTATAGTTTGGATCTGGCTATTTTTTTCAATAATTACCTGGAGTTAAAAGGCATTCTCACGATAGGAAATATATTCCACAATGTCCCTCATTCACTAATGGCTAAGACAGAAGGAATCTACCGGCCCATTCTGGAAGAACGCGGTTATAGTATTCTTGGAGTTATTCCGAAACACCCGGAAATAACCTCACCCACAGTAAAAGATTATTTTGAAGTGCTTGGCGGGGAAATTCTGGCGGGGAAAGACTGCCTGGAACATGTGGTGGAAGACGTGGTAATTGGCGCCATGACTATTGAAAGCGCCCTGGGCTACCTGCGGCGCACCGCGAATAAAGCGGTTATCACCGGCGGAGACCGTTCGGAAGTAGCCCTGTCCGCGCTGGAGACCAGTACTGCGGCAATCATTCTTACCGGGGGTCTGTATCCGAACGTTAAAGTAATCGCCCGTGCGGAAGAAAAAGGAATACCTGTAATTCTAGTCTACTACGATACATACACAACTATTGAGAAGATGTCCGAGGTTACCCGGCGGATCAAGGCCACTGACCGGCAAGCTATTAACATTGCCGTAAATAATATAGAAAAATACTGCGACTGGCGCAATATTTTAAAATCCTTGCAGTAGTTTTTATTAATATCTTCGAGTAAATTTTATGTAAACTAACAGATATTTATTTTCTTAATTCTGTACGGCCTTGTTCAATTTGCCGCAATACCGTCCCTAAATTCTTTTCTAGGTTGGAAAGTATGTCATCAGCGTAATCGAGCGCCCCAACCTTTATCTCGCGGGCAACTGCTTCAGCTTTCTGAACTATCTCTTCAGCCATATTTTTTGCGTGGCGGACTATTTCACTATCGTCAGCCTGTTTTTCCACTTGCTTTTGGGCATCCTCCATTATCCGGACCGCCTCTTTTTGGGAATCATTAAGCACTTTTTCCCGTTCCTGAATAATCCATTTAGCCTGGCGGATTTCCTCCGGCATGTTTGTCCTGATGTGATCCAGGAGATCAAGAATCCTGTCCTCGTCAACCAGCACCTTTCTGGTCAACGGTATTTTGCTGCTCGATTCGATAAGGTCTTCGAGCTCATTAAGCACGTTCAGCAAGTCCACTGATTTCTATCCCTCCTTACAGAAATCGCTGTCCTTCAATCTATCTACAAGCCTCTTTTCTACCAAAGGCGGCACAAGGCGCTCTAAAGGCCCGCCAAAAATAGCGACATCTTTTACCGCGCTGGAACTGATAAAAGAATATTCCGCTCTGGTCATTAAGAAGATCGTTTCTATGTTGTAGGCAAGGTTTTTATTAATAAGCGCCATGCGAAATTCATTTTCAAAATCGGAGACTACCCGTAAACCGCGCACTATTGCAGACGCTTTTTGCTCTACCGCATAGTAGACCGTCAAGCCGTTAAAAGAATCTACCTTAACATTGGGGTATGGCGCCAAAACTTCTCTTAACATATCAACTCTTTCCGATATGGAAAATAAGGGGTTTTTAATCGGGTTTCTGGAAACTGCCGCAATTACCTCATCAAAAAGAACTGAAGCTCTAACAATGATATCCAAATGACCTAGTGTTACAGGGTCAAAACTTCCCGGGCAAATCGCAGTCCGCAAACCATTTCCCCTCCTGGCATATTATTGATAATTATAAAATGAAAGCAACGTATCCCCGTACTTTTCCTGACGTAGCAATCTTAATGAAGCAGCCGCGTCCCGGGGCATCGGGTCTTTCTTACTACTTTCAACTATAATTGTTCCGCCAGGTTTCAATAAACCGTTTTTAATTATGTCATTTAAAGTACTGGAAACCAGATCTTTAAGATAAGGCGGGTCGATAAAAATCAGATCGTATACTTGTCCCTCTTGTCCCAACAAAGCAATAGCTTTATTAACATTAAGGCACAATAACCGGGCATTAACCTCGAGTCCGGTAATATTGAGGTTTTCTTTGATGATACGAATATTTTTTATATCTTTCTCGACAAAAACCGCCCGATCGGCTCCCCTGCTCAAGGCTTCAATGCCAACGTTACCAGTGCCTGCAAATAAATCCAAAAAACTGCTTCCTGAAATAGAAGACCCCAGGATATTAAAAAGCGCTTCCTTAACCCGATCAGATGTCGGTCTGACCTGAAGTCCCCTGGGAGCTTTCAACTGGCGCTTTTTAGCAATACCTGCAATAATGCGTAATATATTAAATCCCTTCTTTATACAAAAAACATTATAGCATAATAATATAAGAAAATCGAATTTTTTCATAATTTTAAACAATAAACTTATAATTATGTATATCGTAATGTAAATAGGATAACATAAAGATGGTTGTTAGAGAGGTGACAGTATGGAACTGGATTTTTACAAAAAGTTTTCAATAAATATCGACCTGGCGGTTGAAGCCCATGATTTGCTACGGGGACAAACCGGCCGGGAAATCTCAGGTGTTATCGTCGATCGCGAAAAATACGAGAATTCATCCGTAACAATAGTTAAAATAGTCGAAGAGCAGGCGGAACAATTAATGGGAAAACCGCGTGGCAATTATATCACCATTGAAGCTCCGTCTCTCCGGGATAATAATCGTCTGGCGCAACAGGAAGTAGCGGAAGTTCTCGCGAAAAAGTTATCTTCTCTTTTTAATTTACCCGAAAACGCCAATATTCTCCTGGTCGGGCTGGGAAACTGGAATGCGACTCCTGACGCGCTCGGGCCGAAAGTAATCGAACACAGCATGGTTACCCGCCATCTCTTCAAATACGCGCCGGAAGAATTGGGTGAAGGAATGCGTTCAGTCAGCGCCATCGCCCCGGGTGTACTGGGAATTACCGGCATTGAAACAGCTGAAATTATCAAGGGTATCGTGGAAAAAATTCAGCCTGAATTAGTAATTGTAGTTGACTCCCTGGCTGCCGGCAGTGTCGACCGTATCGCCACTACTATCCAAATCGCTGATACGGGAATAAATCCCGGCTCCGGCATTGGCAACCAGAGAACCGGCATCAACCTGGCCAGCATGGGTGTGCCGGTAATCGCCATAGGGATACCGACCGTTGTTCACGCGGCAGTGATCGCCCAGGTTACTGTTGAGCATTTTTTAGAGCAACTTAAAGCAAACCCGTTACTAAACCAAATTTATCAAAATTTACGCCCTGACTTTACTAATCAGGTTATTAATCAGGTATTGCAGCCTTTCGCGGGTAATTTAATGGTAACCCCCAAAGAAATTGACTCTCTCATATCAAGCACATCAAAAATCGTTGCCGGCGGGATTTCCATGGCTTTACATCCGGCGGTCAATTTTGAGGATTTCAACATTTATTTGAACTAAAGCGAAAATACAACAAGCGGAATATTATTCCGCTTGTTTGAGATACTAATTTTGAGATACTAATAATGAAAAATTGGAAAGTGGGTTGACAATTTTTTATTAAAACCCGGGCAATGCGTGCAGGCAGTTACCCGGGATGTTGCGAAACTAGCCGGCTTAGTCCCCCGCTCCCACTACTGGACTGTTAGAGTGTCAGGTTAGCGTTAGTCACCTGGGGAGTAGGCGGAACAGTGCCCGCTGCCAAGCTGTTTTCATAAGCGGCGATCATCTTTTTGACCATGTTGCCGCCGATAGCTCCGTTCATCCTGGAAGGCAGGTCGCCCATATAACCGCTGTCAGGAATCTGGATACCGAGTTCACGGGCAGTTTCCCATTTAAAATCTTCCATCGCCCGGCCGGCTCCACGAATCAGGATTTGATTTGTCTTTTGTCCTTGTGCCATTATTTCACCTCCTTTTCTGTTTTGTGAGTTTAGTATGAACCCGGCCGGAAGCAATTATGCTAGAACATCTTCCCTCATTAGCTATCAAAAAATAAACAATCAAAATTTATGAAACTATATTACAGTAGTTATGCACTTACAGTAAATTAGTACCAAAGAAAATCAGAAAATACGCAAAAAACTCTTGACATTTTCAAAATCGCCCAACAATCGAAATGGATGGTACTTTTTACTGGTTGCGGCCTCCACAGATGCTAAGATTTTTGCTCCGCATAACTTCCGTTGTCTTTTGCATGCTTTCTTTTCTTAGCTTGAAACCGTTGGTACGCTTATCAATCAAGGAATTGATCCGTATATAGGCTCCATTAATAGGGGGTTGAACCGCCGTGTTCCAGATGGCAATTTAGTCGTAATCTTTGGAAGGAAAGTCCTTTTATTTGTCGAAATATGCTCATATAAAGATAAGACGATCCGTAGATCACTATGACAGGTGAGGTGGAAAGATGAAAGTCAAGGACAAGATGGTACGGAATGTGGTTACTGTAAATGCTGATGTTTCAATCAAAGAAGCCTTGAACTTAATGCGGACGAAAGACTGTAGGAGACTACCGGTACTTGACAATAAAGGCACTCTGGTGGGTATTGTTGTAGAACACGATATTGAAAAAGTCCTTTGTCGTCCGGGTGGTTATCCCGAAACGCCTGTTAGTTGGGCAATGAGCTATAAATATGTTTTTATAGTAAATCCCGAAGATGATATTGTTTCAGCGGCTAAACTGATGTTGGACAAAAAAATAAGCAGCCTGCCGGTTTTAGATGAAGGAAAAATAGTAGGAATTATAACTTCTGCGGATATGCTTCAAGTAGTTATTGATACATACTCATCTGTAAAATAGATATTTCAATATTATAGTTAAATAATTACAGATAGATATTGAACCTTCGGACTCTTTTTCAGCAACATCATAAACCACCTCACTCGTTGCTTATGGTCGCCGGAAAATGGCGCAGGAATTGCGCCGTAGCGACAAGTTGGGTTATCAACGATTGAACGAATGACGGAAGAGCTTGTAAATAAATTTATGGGGGAACGCAAGCAAACGTATCAGGCCATCGCGCCACGTATTTCATTCTGACCTTATGGCAAGTATTGGAAAAGGCGGGTATTTCTAAACTAAAAAAGCAAGGGACAATGAAATCAACTCTATCATTTGGGCATCTTGAGTTGATTGAGTAAGTGATGCAACCGACCTTTTATCAGATAATAAAGGTCGGTTTTTTATATGATTTATTCACTTAGAAGCAATCAGATGAGTATACGGAGGGACAGTATATGGATAATCCCCTGCAGATTTTTATCGAGGAAACGTTAACCAGGATTACCAAAATACGTCAGGCCATAAGTACCTTAAAAGAAGAGCCACATAATAAAACATGCCAGAACATCCTACATATATTCTTCCACACTGTTTATGGCACCGGCGCTGCTGTCGGCTTTGGGGAAATAATCGAAGCCGCGAAAAGCCTGGAAGACAGAATTGCCACCAATCTTGAAACTGGGCAGGCGGCAGACATAAACCTTTTAAAGGAGTGTGAAGATACTGTAGACATCATCGAAGAGAGGGCAAACCTTCTAAAAACAGTCGAAGACATAATATCGCCCGATGAGCAAGAGCAAAAACTCCCAGAGGTGCCGCGCAAGGAAGTGCTTATCGTAGACGATGATACCGCCATAAGACAATTTATAAAACAAGAGTTATCAAAAAAGAATTTAGGAATTGTTGATGCTGGTGATGCTTCTGAAGCCAAAAAAATTCTTGAACACTACAGGCCGGATTTAATTATTCTTGACATCGTAATGCCCGGAACAAATGGCCTGGAGCTTTTTAAAGAACTGCGAACAGATCATCGCTATAAGTGGACGCCAATCTTTTTTCTTACCAGCAAATCCAGTCCCATGGAAATAGTTGAGGGTATTAAATTAGGGGCTGACGATTACATAATAAAGCCATTCAACACGGAAGATTTAGTTGCCCGCATCGAAGCTAAGATCAGCCGCATGGAGGAACTGCACGGCCTGGCAGTCCGCGATCCGCTTACCGGAACTTTTTCCCGTGGTTACTTTATGGAAAGACTTACTGAAGAAGTTGAACGCTTTTCCCGCCATAAAAAAAGCTTTTGCGTTGCCATATGCGACCTTGATTTCTTTAAGAAAGTTAACGACGAACACGGTCATCAGGTTGGCGATTTCGTCCTGCAGCAGTTTGCCTCCTTTCTATACAGCAAGTTTCGAAGAACCGATACGATTGGGAGATACGGCGGCGAGGAATTCGTTGCCCTTCTTCCGGATACTGATGCGTTAACCGCCTATAAAATATTGGAACGATTGCGTTCCGCATGGGAAAAAATGCCCATAATCGAACCCTATCAAAATAAAAACATCCAGATAACCTTTAGCTCTGGAATAGGAGAGTTTGACAAAGACGGTAAAACTGAACAGGAAATAATTAAAGCCGCTGATGCTGCCCTTTACCTGGCTAAAGAAACTGGCAGAAACAAAGTTGTTCTGGCGGGTCAATCAGGTAAAGGTGTTCATTCCCCCCTAACCAAAATTCTAGTAGTCGATGACAGTGCTGTAATCAGAAACATCTTGTTGAAAGAGTTAGAAGAGGACTATATGGTGTTCATGGCAAAAGATGGAGAAGATGCACTGGAGCAATTGCAAAGGATAAGGCCCCACTTGGCTATTATCGATTTAATAATGCCAATAATAGGTGGTCTGGAACTGATAAAAAAAATTAGAGAAAACCCAAATAATTCACATATAAAGATCATAGCGTTTAATGATGAAAGCGTACAGACAGAAACGAGGACGTTTGGATATTTAAGTAAAGATGAGATCATAGCCTTAAAAAATATGTATCCAAATTTCCAGCTTAAAGAATTGTATCTTTCGAATTTTTCGATCAATGATTACCATGATTTTTTTGAATGGGATGAGGATAATACCTTGCGTAGTTTCTATGCGGAGAAGTGTTTTTTTGACGGGAATTCTGATTTTAGCGATACTAAGTATGGCATGGATGGTTTTAGTCTGGCATCTTGTTTTTTTGGAAATGGGAAAGTTGACTTTCAAAAAACGATATTCATGTCAGACACGGTGCATTTTAACAATATTACTTTTGGAACAGGAGAAAAAGATTTTACTTCCTCATGTTTTTATAGTAAAAACGTCAATTTCTTTGGTACGCAATTTGGCGACGGTAAAGTACTTTTTAGGGGCAGTAATTTAAATAATTCGTACCTGAATTTTAGCGCCGCACTTTTCGGCAAAGGTGATATTGAATTTGATTTTTCGGTCTTCGGCGCAGAGGGTGTAGATTTTAGTGGAGTTAATTTTGGTGATGGAGAAGTATCCTTTCGGAATGCTAATTTCCGTAACATTTGGTTGCGGAAAATTCAACATGAATAATATGAATTTAATAGATGGTCATATTTTATTCAAGTTAGCTGAATTTAAAGGAAAACTGCTAAATTTTTTTGAAAGTACCATAAATGAGCTTATTTTTGAAGATTGTTTATTTACAGGACATGTGGATATGAGCCTAAAAAAATGTAAGACGTTGATTGTTGAAAACTGTATTATTGAAAAATCATTTGATCTAATTTCATCAAGTAGAAGAATAGTTAATATAGAATGCCTTACTGTTCTAAATACAAAAAATTTAGGTCGGATTGATATCGATTGGACAACTAATAATGTCAAAAAAATGATTTATGCCCAAGGAAAAACAACCAACTATCAGGATAAAGCCAATCAATTTAGAATGCTGAAAGAAAATTTTCGCAATATCGGTCATTATAAAAATGAAGATTTTGCTTATGTTGAGTTTAAAAGATGTGAGAGCATGTCAGAACTTAGAGGTGAAGATTTACTGCACCAGAAGAATAAACAGTTCATTCAAATAAGGAGATGCATAGCATTCCCCTTTAGATGGTTTATCCTTGATTTTGTAGGAAATTACGCGACAAACCCATTGAGAATTATTGGATTCAAACTTATTACTATTTTTATTTTCGCAGGGTTGTACACAATGCCATTTGTCAAATTGAATGGAGACAAAGCATTTTTTCAGTCAACAAACAATCCATTGCTAAATAAATTTGCCAAAGCATTGTATCATAGTATTGAAACAATTCTCACGATAGGATACGGTGACGTAAATCCGGATAATATTTGTACTACGTTGTTGTCTGGTTTTGAGGGTTTTCTGGGATTATTTCTTATGTCTTATTTTACCGTTGCATTTGTAAGGAAAATATTAAGGTAAATTAAAAGGATAGTGGAGGCGTTTCTTACAATGCGAGACAAACTAAAAATACTTTTAGTTGACGATAGCAAGGTATTCTGGATGTACTTGCGGAAAGCGTTTGAGGAAAGCGATGTTAAAGCCGAAATTACAGGTGCGCTAAACATGACCTCTGGTATTTCTTTGATCAAGAACAAACCCTTTGACTGTATTATACTTGACTATATGCTCCCCGACGGAAATGGGTTCTTAATACTTCAAGAGATGCGCGCATCCGGCATTAAAACACCGGTTATCGTGCTTACCGGTCATGGTGACGAGCAGGTTGCCGTTACAATGATGAAAGCCGGCGCTAATGATTACATCCCCAAGTCGCAGATTTCTCCGGGCCGTTTAAGCCAGAGTATACGGAGCGTCATTTATTCCCATTTAATGGAAGAACACGTTAAGCAAGTAGAAAAGGAACTTAAAGAATCTAAAGAATTCTTCGAAAGCATTGTTAAAACAGCCAAAGCTTTAATTGTAGGGTTAGATCTTAAAGGGTTCGTTTCATTGTTTAATTACCATTGTGAAGAAGTCACTGGTTGGAAGAAAGAGGATGCTATCGGCAAGGAATGGATTCCTAATTTTATTCCTGCAAAGTCCCGTCAGCAAGCAGAAGATACCTTCAAAAAATTTATTGACGGAAATGAAGGGTTTGAGCACGAAAGTCCTATTCTAACAATCGAAGGGAAAGAACGTTTCATTGATTGGAATTATAGTACTTTGCAGGATTCCCATGGCAATCTCTCGCTGGTCTTAGGTATAGGTGTTGATGTAACCGACCGGAAGATGATGGAAGAAGCATTACGTGAAAGTGAACAACGGTTTCGTGTAATATTTGAGGGGGCGGCCTTAGGTATAGCGTTGGCCGATAATAAAGGCCACATTCTTGAGAGCAACACAGAATTTCAAAAAATGTTGGGCTACTGTAACGAAGAATTACGCAAAATGGTTTTTACCGATTTTACTCATCCGGACGACGTCTTAATCGACTCAGGTCTCCATAAAGAGCTGATGGCGGGGGAAAGGAACCATTTTCATATAGAGAAGCGTTACATTCGGAAAGACGGGGAACTGCTTTGGGCCAGTTTAACAGTATCTCTTGTACGAGATACTAACGGTAACCCCAAGTTCGCCATTGTCATGGTGAAAAATATAACCGAAGGTAAAAAAGCGGAAGAATCGTTGAGAAGAAGGTTGTCCTATGAAAAATTGATAGCGAACGTATCATATATAGCTGCGTCAGCCGAGGACATTAAAGATTTTCTATATGATTCATTACAGAGAATAGGCCAGACCCTGGATACAAGTCGGATACTTTTTTGGGAGTATGCCAGCGATACCGATATCTATAGTAACAGTTATGAGTGGGTAGACGCAGGAGTGCCCTCACAACCAGGTGAATGTCAGAGAATTCCGTCAAGCACGGTTCCCTGGTTTGACGCCATGATGAAAAAGAACGAGATCATAAATTACAGCGATACAGAAATTATCCCAAGCATTCAGGAAAAAGAATTACTACATTCATTAGGTGTGAAATCAATTCTTGCAATTCCTCTTTATGTTAATAAAACCTATCACGGTTTTATCAGTTTCTATCAAACTCAAAAATATCGTGTTTGGCCGGACGAAGACATCGATATACTGAAGACAATTGTTCAGATCATTGCCGGCACTATCGAGCGTAAAGGCACAGAGAACGCGCTGCGGCTGAGTGAAGACAGATACCGCTCCATTTTTGAGGGCTCTAAAGATACCATCTATATCGTCAGCAAGGACGGTTCTTTCATTGAAGTGAATCCCGCCGGGCTGGAACTGATTGGTTATACTATGGATGAGCTGAAATTGATGAATGAAACGCAAGTATATGTAGATCCTTCAAAGAGATCTGCATATGTGCAAGAGATGCAAACAAAGGGTTTCGTAAAAGACTACCCGGTTGAACTAAAGAAAAAGAATGGTCAAACAATTTATGGTCTATTGAGTGCCACCGCTAAAAAGGAACAAAACGGCCAAGTTCAATTTCAAGGCATATTGAGGGACATCACAGAAAGCAAGAAAGCGGAAGAAGCGTTAAGAGAAGCGCATGCTCAAATCAAACAATTGCTGGCTTCAATATCTTCTATTCTGATAGGTGTTTCATCAAACGAATTAGTCAATCAATGGAACACAGCAGCGGAAAAAAGTTTTGGAATAACCGCCGGCGAAGTGCTTGGGAAATCTTTCCTCAAATGTGGAATCCAGTGGGATTGGGGTAAAGTGGTTAAGCATTTGGACATAAGCAAAGAAAAGAACCTGCCGGTTCAAATGGATGACCTGCGTTACACCCGCCCGGACGGAAAAGACGGCTTGTTAAGATTACACGTTAACCTTATAGAAGATACCGCCGGGAGACAGTGGGGATACGTTCTATTAGGGACGGATATTACTGAACAAAAACGAATTGAGTCGCAATTGGCTTTGTCACAAAAAATGGAGTCCATCGGGCAATTAGCGGCGGGGATAGCACACGAAATTAACACCCCCATGCAGTATATAGGTGACAATACAAGGTTTTTTAAAGATACCTTTAGAGACATCCTGGACATGCTGGAAAAATACAAGGATATTTTGATAAAGACAGAGGGCGGGATAGTTCCCGTTGAATTGATTGAAGAAATGAAAGTTATGGAGAAAAAATTGGATTTAGAATACTTGACAGAAGAAACTCCAAGGGCAATCGAGCAGTCCCTGGAAGGGATCGACAGGGTAAGAAAACTCATTTTGGCAATGAAAGATTTCTCTCATCCCGGAAGGTCGGAAAAGTCACTTTCCGATATAAATAAAGCGATAGAGAGCACAGTCACAATATCCAGAAACGAGTGGAAGTATGTTGCCGACCTGGAAACTATCCTGGATCCGGGATTACCTCTGGTTTTCTGTGCAATAGATCAAATCAACCAGGCTGTTTTAAATATGATTGTTAACGCAGCCCAAGCCATTAAAGAGATCGTGAAAGAAGGCCCCGCACAGAAAGGAAAAATTACCATTGAAACAAGTTATTCCAAGCCTTTTATCGAGATAACCATAAGGGATACCGGAAAAGGAATCCCTCAATCGATTATACATAAAATATTTGATCCGTTCTTTACTACTAAAGAAGTTGGCAAAGGTACCGGCCAGGGTCTGACCATCTCTCATGATATCATTGTAAATAAGCACAAGGGTACCATCGAAGTGTATTCAGAAGTAGGCAAAGGAACAGTATTCGTTATAAAGCTGCCTGTTCATAGCGAAGAAGACAAGAAACAAGTTCTGTAAAGAAGGGCAATCCAGAATTAATGTAGTTATTTGGCGGAGGTGCATGATCTTGGACAGTCCGGCAGAGAAAGATAAAACAATAAAAGCGTTTCAAGAAAGCCAGGAGCAGTATCGCTACGTTGTTAACAACTTAAAAGAGGTTGTCTTCCAGACAGACCCGGCAGGAAAGTGGACTTTCCTCAATCCAGCCTGGACAGAAATCACCGGATATCATATAGAAGAGAGTATCGGTACAAACATAATTAATTATATTCATAGTGATGATCGCCAACAATCTTTAGATACCTATAGAAATCTCATTGATCGTAAAATCGAATTCTGCAGGTACACAGTGAGGTTTGTAACTAAAGAGAAAGACCTTCGCTGGACGGAGATTTTCGCCTGTTTGACCTTTGACGCGGAAAACAATATTACTGGTATAACCGGGACATTAAATGACGTTACCGAGCGAATTTTGTTGCTGAACGAATTGCAACAGGCCAAGGAAACCGCGGAAGAAGCCTTCCGGGAAAAAAGCGGGGAACTGCGTGCCGCACACCAACAGCTTTTAGATATTATCGACTTTCTCCCCGACGCAACCTTTGTAGTCAACCAAGAAAAGAAAGTGATCGCCTGGAATAAATCCATGGAAAAAATGACGGGTGTACCCAAAGAAGAAATTCTTGGTAAAGGTGACCAAGCTTACAGTATTCCTTTTTTCGGCAGCAAGGAAAAAGTCCTGATTGATTATATTTTTTTAACTGATAAAGAAAAGCTAAACAACAAACAAATTCAAATAATCGGGACCACATATTATCTGGAGAGATTTGTTCCCTCTTTAAACAAAGGAGAGGGAGCCTACCTCTGGGCAATGGCTTCACCGCTCTTTGACAGTGAAGGAAACCTTGTCGGGGCCATCCAGTCTATTCGTGACATCACTCACCGTAAACGGTATGAAGACGCGATTGCCGCCGAAAAAGAAAAGCTGGCGGTGACCTTGCGCAGCATTGGTGACGGCGTGATAACCACCGACACAAATCATAACATCGAATTAGTTAATAAAGCGGCCGAAGATATTACCGGTTGGACGCAGGAAGAGGCTTCCGGCAGACCTCTTGATAAAGTATTCCATCTTGCCGAAGAAAAGTCCGGACAGGTTTATTCCAAACCTTTAGAAGAAATACTCAAAAATCCTAATAACACTGATATCACCAGTCATATCATCCTAATGGCCAAAGACGGCGCGAGAAAAATTATTACTTTGAATGTTTCCCGGATCAAAGACAAGGATGATATTGGCAATGTTTTAGTTTTCAGAGATATTACCGAACGCAAACGTTTGGAAGCGCAACTGGCGTTGTCGCAAAAGATGGAATCCATCGGACAGTTGGCGGCGGGGATTGCCCATGAAATAAATACACCGATGCAATATGTCGGCGACAACACAAGGTTTCTACAGGATGCCTTTCAAGATTTCCATGATGTTTTGAAATCTTATCGTGAACTAATTCAAGCCGCCGAGGAAGAAGGTGTATCCAAAGAGCTATCAGCCAAAGTAAGGCAGAAAGAGAAAGATATTGATATTGATTATCTTATCGGAGAGATTCCCCAGGCTATTGCGCAATCCCTCGACGGGATTAAAAGAGTAAGCCAAATCGTATTAGCTATGAAAGAATTTTCGCACCCCGGGAAGAAAGAAAAAACATTATCCGATATAAACCGGGCGATTGCAAGCACTGTCATTATATCAAGGAATGAATGGAAATACGTATCGGATCTGGAAACCATTCTTGAACCCAACTTGCCTCTCGTTAAATGCGTCATTGACGAAATTAACCAGGTGATATTAAATATGATTATTAACGCGGCGCATTCCATAAAGGAAGTTGTAGAAAAAAACTCCGCCCCGAAAGGGAAAATTACCATAATAACAAGAAATGCCGGCACACACGTACAAATTCTCATCAGCGACACGGGGGCGGGCATTCCGCCATCAATTATTCAAAAGATATATGAACCGTTTTTTACGACCAAAGAAGTAGGCAAAGGAACAGGACAAGGTTTGGCTATCGCCCACGATATTATTATCAATAAGCACAAAGGAAATTTAAATGTAGAATCAGAATTGGGAAAGGGAACTACCTTTACCATCAGTTTGCCGTTAACAGAAACAGACTCAAATAATTAAACGGAGTTAGTAAATCATGAAAAAATCAATTATCTTTGTTGATGATGAGCCGAATATTATTCAAGGACTTAAACGAATGCTGCGAAGTGAACGGGATAATTGGGTAATGTTTTTTGCCGGCAGCGGAAAAGAAGCTCTGGATATTTTATCAAATAACCACATCGATATTATTGTTACCGACATGCGCATGCCGGAAATGGACGGCGCGGAATTACTCGAACAAGTCGCCAATCATTATCCCGGCACAGTACGGATTGTTCTTTCAGGACATTCAGATAGAGAGATGATTTTAAGATCTACAAAATTCACTCACCAATTTTTGATTAAGCCATGCGATGCCGATACATTAAAATATACATTAGAACGGGCTTGTTTATTGCAAGGCTTGGTCAGAGACGAAGAATTGCTGAGGTTGATCAATGGAATAGTTAATCTACCCAGCCTGCCGGATAAATTAGCCATGCTTTTGAAAGAAATCCAGGCGCCTGATTCATCACTAAAAAAAATCGGTGATATTATTGCGCAAGACGTCACAATGACCGCGAGAGTCCTCCAAATGGTAAACTCAGCTTTTTTCGGTCTTCCGAAAAGGGTAACAAACCCGCAGCAGGCGGTGACTTTACTCGGTACTGACACGATCAAGGGGCTTGTGCTTTACGTGAACATTTTTTCCGCAATTGAACCAACAACAGAAGTGGTGTTCTCAATGGAGGCTCTGTGGCGACATAGCATAATGGTAGGTAATATTGCCAAGAGTATTGCTTACTTGGAACTAAACGACCAAGAACTCGCTGATGAAGCTTTTATAACGGGAATGCTCCATGACATAGGTAAGCTCTTGCTAAGCCAGGTTCCTAAATATAACCAGGGCATAAAACATCTGCCAAATGAAAAAAGGATAAATTTCGTTGACGCCGAATACGAACTCATGGGAACATCACATTCCGAAGTGGGCGCATATCTTTTGGGGTTATGGGGATTTTCCGATTCCGTCGTCAAATCAGTCGCTTATCACCATACTCCGGTGAAATCCATGAGTGTTGAATTTACACCACTAACAGCGGTACATGTGGCCAACGCCCTGGAGTTGCAGGAAGATTGCATTGATTTAACTTATTTAGAATCGCTAAACCTAACAAACAAAATAGCAGTATGGATGGAATTATGCAATAAAACAAAAAAGGAAGTTTATGCATGAACAATAAAATACTTTTGGTGGATGATGATCATAATATCCTTTCCGCTTACCAGAGGCTGTTACGCAAAAAATTTGAACTGGTAACCGCCGATAGCGGAGCGAAAGGAATTGCCGCGCTTCTTGAACAAGGACCGTTTGCCGTGGCAGTCTCAGATTACCGCATGCCGGAAATGGACGGTGTTCAGTTTCTTTCCGCAGCCCGGCAGGCATCACCCGACACAGTCCGGATCATGCTTACCGGACAGGCCGATTTTGAGGCTACCATAGACGCGGTTAACAAAGGGAACATTTTCCGTTTTCTCACCAAGCCCTGCCCTACAGATCACTTAATAAACGCGCTGTCGGCCGCGATAGAACAGTACCGGCTGATCATGGCCGAGCGGGAACTTTTGGATAATACTCTCAAAGGCACTATTAAACTGCTAATTGACGTTTTATCCATGGTAAATCCGGTAGCTTTTAGTCAATCTTCACGTGTAATTAAAATTGTGAGAAGATTGTCAAACCGCCTTAATGTCAAAGAAAAGTGGAAAGTAGAACTGGCCGCGATGCTTTCACAAATCGGGTGCGTGACAATCCCTGTAGAGATTCTGCAAAAAAAATATCAAGGTTTAACCCTATCTGAAAGTGAAAATGAAATGTTTTTGGCGCACCCCAAAACGGGTAAAGACTTGCTTAAAAATATTCCGCGCCTGGAGGACATAGCGGAAGGAATTGCTTATCAAATGAAACAATTTGACGGAACAGGAGCGCCGGCGGACAATCGTCAAGGTAAAGAAATCCCATTTATAGCCCGGATTCTAAAGGTTGCTCTGGATTTTGACGTATTACTTATTGCGGGCAATTCCTATGGAAAATCTTTTGATATAATGTACAGCCAGCGTCAATGGTATGATCCCGACATCCTAGCCGCCCTGGAAGCTGATATACTGAATATAGAAGAAGGATTCGTTGTAAGATCGATTGATTTGAGCAGTCTTTTATCAGGCATGATTTTAGCCGATGATATTGAAGATTCTGACGGGCGATTATTAATTCCCAGGGGAACTGAAATTACCGAAGTTATAAAACTGCGCCTGTTGAATTACGCGCGTTTCGGCAACATTTCCGAACCGATAAAAGTAATAGAGCAAATCAAATAAAGGGGTCCAAGCTCCCTGCACTACCGAATCTGGCCTTCACCTCATCCAGAAGGACCGCGCTTTCCGGCTTTTGAAAATGCGGGTCTTCGCTAATCCAAGCCAGGGCTTCCGTACGTGCTGCCTGAAGTATATCCCAGTCGCGCAGGAGGTCGGCAATTTTAAACTCCGGCAGGCCGGACTGGCGGGTACCGTAAAACTCGCCCGGCCCGCGCAAGCGCAGGTCCTCCTCGGCCAGGGCGAAACCGTCCGCGGTGCGGGTCATCGCCTTCAGGCGGGCACGCCCTTCCTCAGTTTTCGGGCCGGCGACCAAAATGCAATAGGACTGGTAAGCGCTCCGCCCCACCCGGCCCCGGAGTTGGTGCAACTGGGCCAGGCCGAAGCGGTCGGCGTCAAGAATGACCATTGCCGTAGCGTTCGGCACATCGACACCTACTTCAATAACAGTGGTGCAAACCAGTATTTCAATTTCACCCTGCCGGAAGGATGTCATTATTTCCTCTTTTTCAAAGGCTTTCATACGGCCGTGCAACAACCCGACCCGGCAGTCCCTGAATTCGCCGCCGGCGAGATTTTCAGCCAGATCAACGGCTGCCTGCAAGTCGACTTTTTCCGACTCCTCAACCAGGGGACAAACAATAAACGCTTGCCGCCCTTGCCTGATCTGCTCTCTGATCAAATTGTACACTCTGGTCAGGAGCCTGTGAGGCACAGCGTAGGTCTTAACCGGCTGCCTGCCGGGAGGCGGTTCGCCTATTACTGAAATGTCCAGGTCACCGTACAGGGTTAATGCCAACGTGCGGGGAATCGGGGTGGCAGTCACCACCAAGGTGTCCGGCCAAGATCCCTTGTTCTGGAGAGCGGCCCGCTGGCGCACGCCGAACCGGTGCTGTTCGTCGACCACCGCTATCCCCAATTTATTAAAACACACATTATCCTGGATTAAGGCATGAGTCCCCACCAACACCGCGACTTCTCCGGTTAGAACCCGCTCCAGCAGCTCATCTTTCTCTTTTTTTCGCATGCCGCCCGTCAATAAAGCAACTTCGACCCCAATTGGAGCGAGGAGTCTTTTCATGCCAAAATAGTGCTGCTCGGCCAATATTTCCGTGGGAGCCATCAACACCCCCTGCAGGCCGCTTTCCACAGCCTTGAGCAGCGCCAACACCGACACAACCGTTTTGCCCGATCCCACGTCGCCCTGAAGGAGGCGATGCATGGGAGAAGAGGATTCCATATCACGAGATATCTCTCTCCACACTTTGGCCTGCCCCGCGGTAAGACGATAGGGCAAAATTTCCAAAAAAGTTTTTGTAATTTCACCCTCGGGAAGATACCGGTGTAATTTTTCCCTTCCGTCAACGTCCTTGCGGCACAACGCCAGTGAGAGCTGATAGAGAAACAATTCCTCGAAAATAAAGCGTTTTCTGGCTTTTTCCGCATCCTCGAAATTACCGGGGTAATGGATTGCGGACAGCGCCTCATGGAAAAGCGGCAGGCAAAATCTCTTCAACAGTTCTTCAGGCAAGAACTCTCCGGAATGACCGTCCAATTCATCCAGGGCGAACTTAACAGCGGTACGCAGCAGGCGCTGGTTCAACCGGCCAGATAAAGGATACAGCGGCACCAGGCGCCCCGCGCTCAAGCTGTCCCCCCCGTCGTCTATTTCATATTCTTCCACCGTCACCTGGACTGCTCCAAAACTCCTTTCGACTTTACCGGTTACATAGAGCTTCGTCCCCACGGGAATGTTTTTTTTGATATAAGGCTGGTTGAACCAAACGGCGTAAAAAACCCCCAAGCCGTCATGCACAGCCAACTTGGTCACTGTCAGGCCATGCTTTGGCCTAATCACCTGCGCGGCCAGCACCGTCCCCCGCAAGGTAGCAGTCTCGCCATGCGCGCAGGCGCCCGCCTCCCGCAGCCGGGTGCGGTCCTCGTAACGTCTGGGGAAGTGATAAAGCAGATCCTTTACGGTAAAGATCCCCGCTTTCTGCAAAATTGCCGCCCGCCGTGGTCCGATTGTTTTTAACGATTGAACAGGTTTCGTCAAAAAGTCATTGGACATATAGATCCTCTAAAAGAAGTATTAAATAACTAAATGATTATACTTTGCTAAGATAGCAATGAAGTTCATCTAACTTGATTATAACTCAATTATAATAGTTTGAAATAATCTCTGAGATCATTACTAATAAAGTTGACTATTCCCAGATCAGCATGTGTTACTCTATATTGCCATAATAACCAATTCCGTAAAGAACTGCTCTTGCAGCCGAAAATATTTTTTGGTAGAATGTATAGGTGGTTTAAAGGAGGTATGAAGTACTATCTAAACCATTGACACGAACATCTGTTCTATTATAAAATAGATCAGGAAGTGGAAGTGGTATATGAATGTCTAGTAAAATGAATCTAGAAAGGGAAAGGTTTCTAAGCAGTTACTTCCGATGATGCGTTGCAAAGACACGCAGTGAAAGTCGGGCGCTGAGGTAAAATCAACTAGGCGGTGGGTAACACCCCCTTCCGGGCAGAACTGGTCTTATCAAGGCCAGGCGGTGAACCTTAATACGTAAACCACCCGGAATATGAACAAGTGTTCATAGCTCAGCAGTTGAATCCTGTGACACTGCCTCCCGTTTCGTCGGACGGGAGAGTAATCTAAGCAAATTTGACTTGTTTAGATATCAGAAACCAGGTGTGTAAAACTTATGGCTAGAAAATGTTCTGTATGTGGCAAAGGAATCACCGTCGGTATTAAAATGAGTCACTCACACATACGCACAAAAAGGACCTGGGTTCCCAACCTGCAGCGCGTCAAGGCTGTTGTTGACGGTACACCGAGAAAAGTGCTGGTATGCACCCGGTGTCTTAGAAGCGGCAAGGTTCAGCGTGCGATATAATGTGCAATATACTATTTTCACTTAGACCCGGCAGCAGCCGGGTCTAAGTTTTTTTGTCAACGCTCGGTCATGTTTTTCAATAAATTAGCCATTTCTATAGCCGTAACCGCGGCGTCCCAGCCCTTGTTACCGGCTTTGGTGCCGGCCCGTTCTATGGCCTGCTCAATGGTCTCGGCGGTAATGACCCCAAAAATGGTGGGAACACCGCTATCCAAGCCCACTTTAGCCACACCCTTGGCAACCTCTGCAGCGATATAATCAAAATGAGGTGTCGCACCGCGAATAACCGCTCCAAGACAAATAACCGCGTCATATTTCTTCATGGAAACCATTTTACCGGCGGCCAGCGGTATTTCAAAAGCCCCCGGCACCCAGGCGACTTCAATGTCCTGTTCCGCCACCCCATGCCGGTTAAGCGCGTCCAGAGCGCCGCCGAGCAATCTGTTAGTAATAAATTCGTTAAAACGGCCCAGCACCAGCCCGAATTTGAGGCCCTGGCCTAATAGATGTCCTTCATAATACTTAGGCATACCCTACTCTCCTCTTCTTCTAAATTATACCAGATACCACAATCCAGCATTTAACTTATTCTGTTAACTTTACAGGTATTCAGAATTCAGTAGTCAGTAGTCAGTATATTTTAAGACGATAAGCCGTTCTCTCATTTGCCTTCTGACTCCTGTCTTCTGACTCCTGACTACTGTTTTTTCTACCGTTCTCCGCTGCTTACATTCAGCAAGTGGCCAAGTTTTTTCTGCTTGGTGGACAGATAAAAACGGTTGTTTTTACCCGGTCTTATTTCCACCGGCACCCGTTCAACAATCTGCAGCCCGTAGCCTTCCAGCCCGGCGATCTTCCGGGGGTTGTTCGTCATCAGACGGATTTTTTTAAGTCCAAGGTCCGCGAGAATCTGCGCGCCAAAACCATAGTCGCGCAAGTCAGCCGGAAATCCCAGCGCCAAATTAGCCTCGACCGTATCCTTGCCCAAGTCCTGCAGGTGATAAGCCCGGATTTTGTTCGCAAGGCCGATGCCGCGTCCTTCCTGGCGCATGTATAGGAGAACCCCGACCCCCTCCTCGGCAATCATTTCCATCGCGCGGGCCAACTGGTCCCCGCAGTCGCAGCGCGTCGACCTGAAAACGTCCCCGGTCAGGCATTCCGAGTGCACTCTTACCAGGGGCGCTTCCGCTTGGCTCAGATCACCCATCACCAGGGCTAAGTGCTCCTTGCCGTCCAGCAGGCTTTCATATGGCACAGCCTTAAACTCACCATATTTCGTCGGCAATTGTGCCGATTCAATCCGCCGCACCAGCATCTCGGTACGCCGCCTGTGCTGAATCAAGCCGGCTACAGTGATTATCTTTAAGCCGTGTTCTTTGACAAACTCCATCAATTCGGGCACCCTCGCCATAGTGCCGTCTTCCTTGATAATTTCGCAAATAACTCCAGCTGGGTATAGACCGGCCATTCTGGTCAAATCCACAGCGGCCTCGGTGTGTCCCGCCCGCCTTAAAACCCCGCCTTCCTTGGCGCGCAGCGGGAATATGTGGCCCGGACGGCGCAAGTCATCCGGTTTAGTGTCGGGATTCAAGACCGCCTTGACGGTCATAGCCCGCTCGTAGGCGGAGATGCCGGTGGTGCAATCTTTGGCGTCGATGGAAACAGTGAACGCCGTGGCATGCGGGTCGGTGTTGTTGGTTACCATGGCCGGCAGGTCCAGCTCGTCAAGACGTTTTCCGTTAACCGGCAGGCAAACCAAGCCGCGCGCATGCGTAATCATGAAGTTAACCGCTTCTGGGGTGACTTTCTCAGCAGCCATAATCATGTCACCTTCGTTTTCACGATCCTCATCGTCCACCACCACAATCATCTTGCCTTGCCTGATATCCTCGATCGCTTCTTCAATTGTGTTGAATTTCATTGTGTCCGCCTCCTTGCAATATATAATCCAGGTAGTCAGCATTCAGTAGTCAGTAGTCAGAACATTTCAAGACGATATACCATTCTCTCATTCTAACTCTTGACTCATGAGTAGTTACCATAATCTTACACAAAACCATGTTCCGCCAAGAAACTTAAACTTATTTTTGATTCCCCGCCGCTGCTATCCGGGAAGGCGGCCAATCTTTCGATATATTTACCGATTACATCCCCCTCCAGGTTCACAGAGGCGCCCGCTTTCTTTAAACCCAACGCGGTGGCGTGGGCGGTATGGGGAATAAGTGACACCTGAAAGCTGTCCGCCTGCAAATCCACTACTGTCAGGCTAATCCCGTCAATCGCCACCGACCCCTTTTTAATAATATAGCGCATCACTTCATGGGGCGCCCGGATGGTAATCAGGGTGGCAATATCATGTTTCTCCAAACGGGTGATCGTTCCGACCCCGTCAATATGCCCGCTGACAATGTGCCCGCCCAACCTGTCTCCGAGCCGCAAAGCCCGTTCAAGATTTACCCGGTCACCTGAATTTAAAGCGCCGAGATTGGTTTTCGACAGGGTTTCAGCCATAACATCGACAGTAAACTCCTGCGGGAGCAAGTGAACCACCGTGAGACACACCCCGTTCACCGCGATACTGTCACCAATCCGCGCGTCCTCCAGCACTTTTTCCGCTCTTATAGTTAGCTGGGCGGAAGCAGCCCCCCGTTTGATCTCCTTAAGTGTTCCCAGTTCCTCGACGATACCGGTAAACATTGTTTACCACCTCGATATTATTTTAAATATCCTTCTATACAAAAGTCCGGCCCCATACGGCTCACCTTTACACGCTCAAGTTCCGCGGCTTCGGACAAGTCATCAGCTCCCCGGCCGCCAACCGGACCAGGCGCTTCCCGCCCGCCGATAATCTTCGGGGCGATAAACCAGACTACTTTATCAACTATTCCAGCAGCCAACGCGGAACCGTGCACCCCGGCGCCACCTTCGATTAATAAGCTGGTAATCTCCTGTTTGCCCAATATTCTCAACAGCTTCGCCAGCTCCACCCGCGGGCCTTCATTAACCACCAATACTTCCGCGCCAGCCTGCCGCAGCGCCTCCAGCCTCTCCGGCGAAGCACCCGCGGTTGTGGCGATTATAGTAGGCGCTTCTGAATGCTGGTTCAATACATTTGCGTCAAGCGGAGTATTGGCCGTGCTGTCCACGATTATCCTCACCGGATCACGCCCTTCCCCATTGGCAAGACGCGCGGTAAGAGAGGGGTTGTCGGCCCGCACCGTACCTATACCAACCAGAATAGCGTCATACCAGTCTCTCAGACGGTGGCCGTATGCCCGTGCCTCAGGACCGGTAATCCATCTTGATTCCCCGGTACAGGTGGCAATCTTGCCGTCCAGGCTCATGGCCGCCTTGGCCACCACGAAAGGAAGTCCGGTAGTGATATATTTGATAAAAACTTCGTTTAGCTCCAGAGCTTCTTCTTTCATCACGCCGGTGACGACTTCTACCCCGGCATCTTTAAGCCGCCGGATTCCCCCACCCGCAACCAGCGGATTCGGGTCAATTGTGGCAATGATTACTTTTGCCACTCCGGCGGCAATCACCGCATCCGCGCAGGGGCCGGTGCGCCCGTGGTGGCAGCATGGTTCCAGCGTCACATACAGGGTCGCGCCGCGGGCTTCATTTCCCGCCTCCGCCAGGGCCAGCACCTCGGCGTGCGGTGTACCCGCCCGGGCATGGTAGCCCTGCCCGACTATCCGGTTGTCTTTGACAACCACCGCCCCCACCATCGGGTTGGGGCTGGTGCGGCCACGCGCCCGCGCGGCAAGTTCCAGAGCCATTTTCATATAGTGCCTGTCCATAAACCCCACCAGTTTTATTAAAATCAAAAAACCCCGGGCAATAAACCTCAGGGTTTTAATCATACAAAGGTAAGCAACCTTCTGAAATAACATATCTCAAAAAGGCCCCATAAACCTTCTCCCATCCAGACTTTTACTGTCGGCCCCGGCTTCTCACCGGATCAACCCTGTAAGGGTTCGCGGGCTCGGCGCATCACGCCACACCGCCGGTACGGAATCGCACCCGTCCCTGAAGGTATTGCCTTATTAACTTCAATCATTATTATATGGCCGTATTTATTAGATGTCAACCTCTATCCAGATGGGATCCAGATGGGATAAATAAGGCTACATCTGTACCATATCAGCGTTAAATCTCAAGACCCAACACCTCTTTCAGGTAACGTTTACGGTACGGGACGAAGTCAATGTAATCAATTATGGTCCTTTCCACAAAATCGGTCTGGGTATCCTCATTTATTTTTTCCGTTTCAATCCACGCACCCGCACGGGGTGCGACATCGAGCGGCTAGCAATTGAGTTAAAGGTGTGATTGCTCACGGAAACTGACAGTTAAGGGACCACCGCCAATGGCAGTGATCAATATTTATTAAGTAGCATAGGGAGTAACGGAGTTTCGCAGACCCCTCCCTATGCCCACAAGATGGTGGCTAGAAGCCCCCACTGCAAGATGAGAATAACAATTTTTTGCCCAGATGTCCAGAGTTATCTTGAAAATCCGGAAAGTTTTCTTCCTGATAAACCGGTCTGCCTTAACAATCCTAATCATAAGCCCTATTGGAATGCGAGCTGGGAACGTGGTCTGCATTTGGATCATGTTCATTCCACCGAGATTCCTCTTTTCAACGCTTACTGCAAAGAATGCCACGAGACAATCAGCTATTGGCCGGAGTTCGTATTGCCCTACCAAAGAGAACCACTGGAAACCCATGAGCAGGCGGTGATTGAGCACCTGCAAGGAATCAGCATTAGCGAAAGCGCGGCCCGGATCGGATACGATTCACGAACCGTATCCCGGTGGATAAAGCTGACCTTCACCCAAGCTCAAGCACTTGTCGGCCATGTCGTCCGGCGCATTCTCAGACTTATTGGGGCAGAGATACTACCGTTAGCCCCGGCGGTGGCCACGGAAGCCACAAGGCTCCTGCTTGCCTGGTTACATAGCTATGCCGGTTGGATTAGCTTTCCTCGCCTGCACCGGCTGATAGGCTTGTGCAACCTGCTCGGCATGGGGGACTGGGACCTGTGGGGCGCCCCTTTAGGGAAAGCCAGAGCCCGGGTGAAAGAAGCAAGTTCACCCGGCTAAATCTCTTTACGAACGAGGATTTCCCACAAACCATGGCTCTCGCCAAACTTTCTGACTTGAATCATGATGGTGATTAGAGGAAATAAGTCCTTAAAATCAGAGTCAGGAGGTAAAAATGGATGAAAGAACCATCAGATGACAGGCGTTTATTGGTGGCCATGCAGAGATTTGAAATTATTGCGCCATTGCTGAATCGGCCTCTGCCTCGCGGTGTTCAAAAGACCATTCTTGAGGAGTTGGCCGGCAAGATGCACCTTAATGCGGAGAATCGCCTTATCACCTTGGGAAAGCGCACGATCGAGAGATACCTGAGCAACTACTTGAAGTTCGGACTGGATGGCCTGAAGCCGAAAGTCCGCCCGGAACAAGGAGTGTTGAAAGCCTTTCCGCCGGGAGCCCTGGATGAGGCCGTAAATATACGGCTGGCCCGTCCCGAACTGTCAGCGGACAGCATCATTGAGGAACTGCGTTCAGCTAAGGTGCCCGGGGCGCAGCAGATGAGCGTCAGCACGTTGAACCGCCATCTGCGCCGCCTGGGCAAAGATCGCCCGGCTCTGAAGCGAACTGTACGAAAGCGCTACCGCCTGCTCAGCGTGGAGGGCGCCCACGTGCTCTGGATATGTGATGTCTGGGACGGTCCCTATCTTACCGACGAGTTGACGGGCAGGAAACGGCGGCTCCGCCTGGTCGCCATTATTGACTCGTATTCGCGCTACATTGTCCACGCCGAGTTCTATTTCAACGAAAACCGCCCCTGCATAGAAGATACCCTTATGAAAGCCATTTTGAAACATAATCTACCCGAGGTCTTCTATTGTGACAACGCTAAGGTGTTTCGCTCCCGGCATATGAAACGCATTGCGGCGGAACTGGGCTTCAGTGTTAAGCATAGCCGCCCCGGAATACCTCAGGGTCGCGGCCGGATTGAAAGGTGGTTCAGAACAGTAGCCGAGAAATGCGAACCCCTGTTAAAAGAGCAGATCAACTCCGGCAAGGTGACCACATTATATGAGGTAAACAATTTCTTTGCCGCCTGGCTGGAGAGACGCTACCATTCCCGCCGTCACAGCACCCTGAAGATGAGTCCCCGTGAGTTTCTGGAGAATGCCGGAGGTAGCCATCTGGACATGTCTCGCCATGTCGATCCGGCTACCGTGCATGAGGCATTTTTGTGGCGGGAAAACCGGGGAGTGAGCCCGCTTGGAGCAGTGAGGCTCCAAGGTAACCTCTACGAGGTGGACGAGAGTCTGCTCGGCAAGACCGTCGAACTACGATTCAACCCCTACGACCTGAGGCGTATCCTGGTTTACTGCGAGGGCACCTACCGGTGCGAGGCCCGTCCCTACCAGATGAAGAACTTCACCGAAAAACGGGTTCAGGAGCGTCAGACCGACAGCCGGAACGCCTTGGATAAAGCCATGCAGGCCATTGTGCAAGAGCACCGGGAGGAAATCAAGGAACGCTCCGGTCTGTCTTTTGCCAAGGCCATGGGGGTGAAACACGGTGAATAGCCCCTACTTCTTCTTTACCCGGGAGCCTTTCTCACGGGAATTATCTCCTACGGAAGTATTCGTATCCAAAGGGCACCAGGAACTGCTGGCCAGACTCCGGCATGCCATAGATACCGGCTCGCTGGCGGTGATTACCGGGCAGGTCGGTTCCGGCAAATCCACAGCCATCCGTTCTGTTATGCATTCCCTGGAGACTTCGCGTTACCGTTACATCTACTTGGCCAGTTCTCAACTCGCGCCGGCGGAATTTTATCAGAGTCTACTTTACCAAGTCAATGTCCAGCTTGGCCGGGGTTTTTCTGAAAATAAACGCTTAGTGGCGCAAGCCATGCTGGAATTGCACCGAAAAGGGATAAAACCGGTGGTAGTAATTGATGAAGCCCAAGAGTTGACAGTACCCATGCTTAGTGAACTGCGCTTTGTTCTTAACTACCAGACGGACTCCTTTTCGCCTTTAATGGTGATACCCGCCGGTCAACCCCAGCTTGCCGAAACACTGCACCTTCAGGTGTTGGAATGCATCCGGCAGAGAATTAACGTACACTATCGTTTACCGTGCCTTAATGAAGATGAAATTTCCGCTTATATTCTGCACCACCTGAGAGTAGCCGGACAGGAAAAGCAAATCTTTACAGATTCGGCGATACAACTTATTTACCAGTTTTCCAAGGGTATTCCTCGCCGCATTAACAACATATGCCGGTATGCCATCGTGGCGGCAATTGTAGCCGACAGTCCGACAATTGACGTAGATGCAGTACAAAAAGGCCTCGAAGACGACAACTTAATCTAGTCTGTAAAACTTAGGCCCTAATTTGACCAATTAGGTCTTACGATAATTACTGGGAGGTATCCGGTGTGATTGAGCAATCAATACCTTTAAATGATGCTCGGCAAGACAGGCGGAAATTGGAAGATTTCTTTATTACTACCGGTTTCTATGATTTACTGCCTCTTGCCTTGAAAGTGGCCGTAAGTTTGGGTTATAACCAAACTGAGATGATTGAAGCTATATGCAAAGCAAGTGATAAATGCAACCATTATCCGCCAACCAAAAACAGAACTGCTTGGTTTCGGAAGGTTTTTGAGGAGAAGTTGCGGGAGGCCAGAGGGGATATCTTGACCTATAAGGCCAGGATGAAGTACTTAAAAAAATAGTCAAAAGCGATTATGATTGATTGATGACTGACAGACCGACAGACATAGTTTAATATGCTTTTATCAACTCGGTTTTTAAAATTGCTAATTTCTAGCTAAGGGACTAATGCCAATGGTGGTGGCTTTCGAAACGGACCATCGCCATTGGCGCTGATTTTTAAACTGGTTAACTGTTGCCATTGACGGTAACCAAAATGTCATTGATTAATGACATTGGCGATAATTAACTTGCCGCCAAGGAACGTGAACCGCTACATTAAAGGGATTTGTTTCAATCCACGCACCCGCACGGGGTGCGACTGTATATATACTACCTGCTTTTAGGTTTCCGGCTGTTTCAATCCACGCACCCGCACGGGGTGCGACACAAGGCGTGCCGGTTTGACGGCGGGTGCATGGTTTCAATCCACGCACCCGCACGGGGTGCGACCGTCAGCTTATGGAGCAACAGGGCATGACGCAGTTTCAATCCACGCACCCGCACGGGGTGCGACCCTATGGTACCGTAACAAGCGCCAGGCTGCTTGGTTTCAATCCACGCACCCGCACGGGGTGCGACGCAAGAGCGAGTTCGATAGCAACCGGACTTAGTGTTTCAATCCACGCACCCGCACGGGGTGCGACATTTTATATTCAGTATATTTGTTATATTTAACTGTTTCAATCCACGCACCCGCACGGGGTGCGACAACCATCAAAAGTATTAGTACCTTCTGCATCATGTTTCAATCCACGCACCCGCACGGGGTGCGACTGAAAAATATAAAGATATTGAATTACCTTATGAGTTTCAATCCACGCACCCGCACGGGGTGCGACCCTCCCTGTCGGATAGTGCGACAGATCTATGAGTTTCAATCCACGCACCCGCACGGGGTGCGACTTTGATGGATTTACACTAAGTTATGAATTATTGTTTCAATCCACGCACCCGCACGGGGTGCGACATAAAATCATAACCCGGTATAGCAACTACGTCAGTTTCAATCCACGCACCCGCACGGGGTGCGACTTCGTCCAGGCTGGACGTGATAAGGGCAGCTAGTTTCAATCCACGCACCCGCACGGGGTGCGACGGCATAGCCTGCCTGACGAGTCGTTGAAAACTACGACGTTTCAATCCACGCACCCGCACGGGGTGCGACCCACCCGCAGCATCGACAGGGAAGCCCTACTCGTTTCAATCCACGCACCCGCACGGGGTGCGATGGCGAAAGAATCATAGTTGGTCGCCGTGCCGCTGTTTCAATCCACGCACCCGCACGGGGTGCGACCGACTACTGCAAAGCCAAAAAATACGAGGTTGTAGTTTCAATCCACGCACCCGCACGGGGTGCGACCGATTAAATGGTTTCATAACCCTGTTGGTAGTGTTTCAATCCACGCACCCGCACGGGGTGCGACATTCTGGCAGAAAAAGCTCTACTCATGTCAGGTGTTTCAATCCACGCACCCGCACGGGGTGCGACGAGTATATTTTGATTTCGGCACCCACGACGACGTTTCAATCCACGCACCCGCACGGGGTGCGACTCCATATGAAGAATTATTTATTGCAATATGGGCGTTTCAATCCACGCACCCGCACGGGGTGCGACTGATATTACTGGATTCCTTATAGGGTAGGGTATGTTTCAATCCACGCACCCGCACGGGGTGCGACGCAGCAGGGACCGGATGTACTCAGAAACTGACTTGTTTCAATCCACGCACCCGCACGGGGTGCGACGAAGCCGGCAAGGTAAAGACCTTGCCCAGAAAGTTTCAATCCACGCACCCGCACGGGGTGCGACGGGGTGCCGCATTATGTCGGCCACCCCAACACGTTTCAATCCACGCACCCGCACGGGGTGCGACAAGCCTTACAGCCACAAGAGACTCTCATTTTTTGTTTCAATCCACGCACCCGCACGGGGTGCGACATGAAAATAATGGTGAACGGCTACGGCTACAGCGTTTCAATCCACGCACCCGCACGGGGTGCGACTCAAGCGCCGAGACACTAAAAGCGATTCGGTTGGTTTCAATCCACGCACCCGCACGGGGTGCGACAGCTGGGGTTTATATCCAGAACGGGAGAGAGAAGTTTCAATCCACGCACCCGCACGGGGTGCGACCTGGATTCGTTGCCATTCTCGATCATTGGCTTTGTTTCAATCCACGCACCCGCACGGGGTGCGACCGCATTAGCCGAGAAAATGCGGCAGCGGGTATGTTTCAATCCACGCACCCGCACGGGGTGCGACAATTTGACAAGGATTTTACAGCCGAAACCGATCTGTTTCAATCCACGCACCCGCACGGGGTGCGACAATGTTGTAACATTGTTACAAGAACACAAACTGTTTCAATCCACGCACCCGCACGGGGTGCGACCCAAGTATAGGAGCTTGGCAATCTTACAGAGGCGTTTCAATCCACGCACCCGCACGGGGTGCGACACATTTTATCGGATCTCAAAATTGACTATGATGTTTCAATCCACGCACCCGCACGGGGTGCGACGACTTCACCAACGACCTACACGACCAATACCTTGTTTCAATCCACGCACCCGCACGGGGTGCGACATTGATTGGTTGATGGGTAACGGCCACATGTTGTTTCAATCCACGCACCCGCACGGGGTGCGACCTACACCAAGGAACAGGCAACCGAGCTTTATAAGTTTCAATCCACGCACCCGCACGGGGTGCGACGCAGTTTTACAATGGGGTGCTTTGATGCAGATGTTTCAATCCACGCACCCGCACGGGGTGCGACATAACGTATTGTATTGATATATTCTGATAGTTTTGTTTCAATCCACGCACCCGCACGGGGTGCGACCCGCTGAGCCTGTGATTGGGTATATGTGGACCGAGTTTCAATCCACGCACCCGCACGGGGTGCGACGGTCGAGAAAATTTAAGGAGGTTTTATTATGCGGTTTCAATCCACGCACCCGCACGGGGTGCGACTCCCAATCCGGGTGTTTTGGGTTCATATCCTTATGTTTCAATCCACGCACCCGCACGGGGTGCGACCACTCCTTCACACTTTATTCCCGGACTATTTACGTTTCAATCCACGCACCCGCACGGGGTGCGACAGTTTTCAATCCTGCAAGGGCTGTTTTAGTTAGTTTCAATCCACGCACCCGCACGGGGTGCGACATGGATTTGAGGCCGTATCAGCAAAGAGCAAAAGTTTCAATCCACGCACCCGCACGGGGTGCGACGTGGAGGCAAAAGCCTACATGCCATAGTCAAAATTGTTTCAATCCACGCACCCGCACGGGGTGCGACACCTGATTGAGCTGGACCCAACTGAGGACCTGCTGTTTCAATCCACGCACCCGCACGGGGTGCGACTTTGATTACCCGGTGCATTATGTGGATGATGTCGGTTTCAATCCACGCACCCGCACGGGGTGCGACTGGTTTAGGCGCACCAACTGCTTCCGCGATACTAGTTTCAATCCACGCACCCGCACGGGGTGCGACGGACATAGTGAATAAGATAAAGACTGATGCGGATGTTTCAATCCACGCACCCGCACGGGGTGCGACCTAAACTCTTTCGTTTCACCCTGGTACTCTTGGTTTCAATCCACGCACCCGCACGGGGTGCGACTGTCCCGGATGCCGGGGGTGATGCGAAACGACCGGTTTCAATCCACGCACCCGCACGGGGTGCGACTTGTTTTTGGTTGGACTGGTTCAGCCACGAGTTGTTTCAATCCACGCACCCGCACGGGGTGCGACCTAATTTTTGTAATAACATGACATACGAGAATGTTTCAATCCACGCACCCGCACGGGGTGCGACTTTCAATCTTGTTATGAATATAATCCAATGTTGTTTCAATCCACGCACCCGCACGGGGTGCGACTAACAGGCCAGGCTGTTTGCCAAACGGTTTGGAGTTTCAATCCACGCACCCGCACGGGGTGCGACGGCAAATCTAAACGACCTTAAGGTGGCTATTGAGGTTTCAATCCACGCACCCGCACGGGGTGCGACTCCATCAGCGCAGCTTTCAAAGTGTCGGAAGTGTTGTTTCAATCCACGCACCCGCACGGGGTGCGACCCCCTTGGGGTCACCAAACCGGATAGCACAGATGTTTCAATCCACGCACCCGCACGGGGTGCGACAAATTTTGTCCCATGATTTAATCCTCCCTGGGTGTTTCAATCCACGCACCCGCACGGGGTGCGACCTAAAATCAAGTTATCACCACCCTTCTAAGCAGTTTCAATCCACGCACCCGCACGGGGTGCGACGTCAATGCGCTGGCTGTCGTTCTTGTGTTTTTTAGTTTCAATCCACGCACCCGCACGGGGTGCGACTCTATTATCTCCGCTGGATCATAAGGTAACGTGTTTCAATCCACGCACCCGCACGGGGTGCGACCCAAAACGCCGATCAATATTGCTGTGGCCATAGAAGTTTCAATCCACGCACCCGCACGGGGTGCGACTTCGTCATATTTCCCTTGCGAATATATCTGGCTGTTTCAATCCACGCACCCGCACGGGGTGCGACCCAGGCATTTTACTAATCTGTGCATAGATCACCGTTTCAATCCACGCACCCGCACGGGGTGCGACCGGATGTTGGACAGGCAGATTAGAGGTTACATTGTTTCAATCCACGCACCCGCACGGGGTGCGACTGGAATTTGCCTTAGAGCATGAGATGATTGAGAAGTTTCAATCCACGCACCCGCACGGGGTGCGACAGAAAAAAAATAGCAGAGCAGTATGATTCGATGTTTCAATCCACGCACCCGCACGGGGTGCGACTCACTCGAAGGATAGGCCGGTGAGGTGACGGGAGTTTCAATCCACGCACCCGCACGGGGTGCGACTCATCAGCTTCCACCACCTTGCCCGTAGGAGATAGTTTCAATCCACGCACCCGCACGGGGTGCGACGGCCTGGGTCAAATGGCGGGACGGTATGGTAATTGTTTCAATCCACGCACCCGCACGGGGTGCGACCTAACCCCGAGGCCACCAGTGGCGGCGCACCAGAGGTTTCAATCCACGCACCCGCACGGGGTGCGACTCAATAGATTTATCACGCTGGCGTTTTTCCTCGAGTTTCAATCCACGCACCCGCACGGGGTGCGACTGGGCTAATTGTTCAAACTTTTCACGGCACATATGTTTCAATCCACGCACCCGCACGGGGTGCGACTGCCTGAAACGGTGCAAGAAAATATTTCACGTGGTTTCAATCCACGCACCCGCACGGGGTGCGACTCAGATTTGAAAGTTATCGACCCCACCGGCAAGTTTCAATCCACGCACCCGCACGGGGTGCGACAACCTAGCCACTCTATTTGTTGATCTGCAGAATGTTTCAATCCACGCACCCGCACGGGGTGCGACCGCATAGACTGAAAAGCCCGTCATTACCTCTTAGTTTCAATCCACGCACCCGCACGGGGTGCGACGTCAACGTTTTGGTCGTTGGACTGTGATTAAAAGTTTCAATCCACGCACCCGCACGGGGTGCGACAAAGAGGTGGCGGCAAGGCTTAGAGAAGCAAAGTTTCAATCCACGCACCCGCACGGGGTGCGACCGCACGATGGATACTATTAAAATTCGCATGAAGTTTCAATCCACGCACCCGCACGGGGTGCGACTTAGTTCGCATACCAAAGATGCGGAGAAGGAGTGTTTCAATCCACGCACCCGCACGGGGTGCGACCTGGCCCTGGAGCCACTTGATCAGCTTTGAGCCTGTTTCAATCCACGCACCCGCACGGGGTGCGACGGGGGGACACAGGTGGTTATATTGGTTCAAGTGTTTCAATCCACGCACCCGCACGGGGTGCGACTTCCCATGGCTTTTGCAAGGATATCCCATGCAGGTTTCAATCCACGCACCCGCACGGGGTGCGACCCCTGATACTGTTGCAGTTGCCAATACAATTATCGTTTCAATCCACGCACCCGCACGGGGTGCGACTTCCGCCAGCCGTGTTGATAACGATAGGCTGGGTTTCAATCCACGCACCCGCACGGGGTGCGACTTTGCCATCCAAGTATATCTTCTCTTTGTCAGTTGTTTCAATCCACGCACCCGCACGGGGTGCGACATTTGATTTTGTCAGTGATGTCCGCATGCTCGGAGTTTCAATCCACGCACCCGCACGGGGTGCGACAGCGAAGCGTCAGCGTTTGTTTCTATAATATCAGTTTCAATCCACGCACCCGCACGGGGTGCGACGAACCTGGAAGCTGTCTAAGCCGTCCCTCGGAGTGTTTCAATCCACGCACCCGCACGGGGTGCGACGAAAAGGATATCGCAAAAACAACCGCCGATTATGTTTCAATCCACGCACCCGCACGGGGTGCGACGGTCATCCAGAGCCGACAGGGGCACTGTATACTGTTTCAATCCACGCACCCGCACGGGGTGCGACACATCACCGGAATTAGACACCTATCAAGCAAGTGTTTCAATCCACGCACCCGCACGGGGTGCGACTTTTACCATCGAAGATGCGAATCGCTGGGGAGAGTTTCAATCCACGCACCCGCACGGGGTGCGACTTACAGTAACTGAGCTAAACCTGAATCTGATGCCGGTTTCAATCCACGCACCCGCACGGGGTGCGACGCCAGCTACGATCCTTCAAGGCCACGGCGAAAGTTTCAATCCACGCACCCGCACGGGGTGCGACGGGATTGCAACGTGATACTATAGCCGGTTGGCTGTTTCAATCCACGCACCCGCACGGGGTGCGACAATCCAGGAAAAAGCGAAAAAGGCCGGCTACAAGTTTCAATCCACGCACCCGCACGGGGTGCGACCTAGCCATGACTTCCTTGTGTCATCCACAGAGGTTTCAATCCACGCACCCGCACGGGGTGCGACAGGGTTAACATCACGGATTTATCTCCAGAAATAGTTTCAATCCACGCACCCGCACGGGGTGCGACACAAGGCGTGCCGGTTTGACGGCGGTTGCGTGGTTTCAATCCACGCACCCGCACGGGGTGCGACGGTTTAGGCGCACCAACTGCTTCCGCGATACTAGTTTCAATCCACGCACCCGCACGGGGTGCGACTTAAGGCGGAGAGATACCCCGCAGGGTTTGAAATTGTTTCAATCCACGCACCCGCACGGGGTGCGACTATTGCTAACTTTGAGTTGTTTGATCCAACACCGGTTTCAATCCACGCACCCGCACGGGGTGCGACTTTGCAGTTTATTCCAACTCACTCCATTATCTGTTTCAATCCACGCACCCGCACGGGGTGCGACGTTGATTGGCGAATTTATCAACATCTTCGAGGGTTTCAATCCACGCACCCGCACGGGGTGCGACTTAAGCCCGGCTTTCTGTTTCTTCCCTGATATTGTTTCAATCCACGCACCCGCACGGGGTGCGACCCATCCAGGTAAGCAAGGAGCATTTTCCGGGGATGTTTCAATCCACGCACCCGCACGGGGTGCGACAGACAAGGCACTCGCGGCGGCAAAGAGAGCAAAGTTTCAATCCACGCACCCGCACGGGGTGCGACACAGTTGTAAGGTGGTGTCATCAATGATGGGCGTTTCAATCCACGCACCCGCACGGGGTGCGACGGTCCGTCATCGCTGAACCTTCGCGTTGCCTGGTTTCAATCCACGCACCCGCACGGGGTGCGACTTACCGTAGGCACTGCGTCCCTGGGTATAGTGTGTTTCAATCCACGCACCCGCACGGGGTGCGACCCTATTTTAGGGTGATTCCAGGCCGGTATTTTGTTTCAATCCACGCACCCGCACGGGGTGCGACGAAATGCTGGTTTTAAATTCACTAAAGATGAAAAGTTTCAATCCACGCACCCGCACGGGGTGCGACCCTACTCCTTATGATGCTGTTGCCATTATTGAGTTTCAATCCACGCACCCGCACGGGGTGCGACGCTCCAATACGAACGTGAGGAATACTACCTTGACGTTTCAATCCACGCACCCGCACGGGGTGCGACGCCAGGCAGCCTTAAAAATATCCCAAACAATCTGTTTCAATCCACGCACCCGCACGGGGTGCGACCGATGGGTTTAATGGTAAAAAGAGGATTAAGCGTTTCAATCCACGCACCCGCACGGGGTGCGACCAACGGCATCCAGCATTTATGATGCTTTGTGTGTTTCAATCCACGCACCCGCACGGGGTGCGACTGTGAAAAAGCGAAAGGCTTAAAGCTGCAAGAGGTTTCAATCCACGCACCCGCACGGGGTGCGACTTTACCTGCATGTTACCAAGCCAATGAGGAAAGGTTTCAATCCACGCACCCGCACGGGGTGCGACGAAAAGTGTGATTTTTGTTTCAAGATGTACCCATGTTTCAATCCACGCACCCGCACGGGGTGCAACGGCCACGGAGCTATCTCGCTTTCCATTTTAACGGTTTCAATCCACGCACCCGCACGGGGTGCGACACACTCGTCCTTCGCCTCCCCTTCTGGGCCAAAGTTTCAATCCACGCACCCGCACGGGGTGCGACAAAATATCCTGTCCAGTGTAAAGAGTTTTTTAAGTTTCAATCCACGCACCCGCACGGGGTGCGACCAAGTATGGAGAAGTTAGAAAAAGTGGTTAATGTTTCAATCCACGCACCCGCACGGGGTGCGACAAATATACAATTGTCAGAATACTTTAGAGAAAGTTTCAATCCACGCACCCGCACGGGGTGCGACCGAGACTGCCGCAAGTATTGACCAGTTTGTTCAGTTTCAATCCACGCACCCGCACGGGGTGCGACAGGGGCGCCGGCGGAGCAAAGATTCCGCATCGAGTTTCAATCCACGCACCCGCACGGGGTGCGACAGGCGGCGCTAAAAGAGGCTGGCAATTGATGGCTGTTTCAATCCACGCACCCGCACGGGGTGCGACCTTCCACGTCAACAGGCGCGTCCTGGCCTAACGTCGTTTCAATCCACGCACCCGCACGGGGTGCGACAAAAATAAGGCCACGCGGGATGCCTTCCAGGTTGTTTCAATCCACGCACCCGCACGGGGTGCGACTGACTATGGCATGTAGGCTTTTGCCTCCACTGTGTTTCAATCCACGCACCCGCACGGGGTGCGACCCAGTGCTTTGATATAGTTTAAGCCATTTATTTGTTTCAATCCACGCACCCGCACGGGGTGCGACAACGAGGAGTAATTACTCCATGCTTATATATGACAGACGTTTCAATCCACGCACCCGCACGGGGTGCGACCAATGTTGCAATCACATCATCTTTCAATGATGTGTTTCAATCCACGCACCCGCACGGGGTGCGACAACATCTTCGTGCGGGTAGTTATTAGGCGTATGGCAGTTTCAATCCACGCACCCGCACGGGGTGCGACTCACCAAATCAAAGTACATGCAATCTTCGTCCTGTTTCAATCCACGCACCCGCACGGGGTGCGACTCCAGCCAAGGCGTGACAGCATATCAACTGAGGGTTTCAATCCACGCACCCGCACGGGGTGCGACCACGTTCATGCGGTCCTCGCGGTCAGTCTCCAGGTTTCAATCCACGCACCCGCACGGGGTGCGACTAGCTGATGGCTTTGAGCAAGACCTGGGCTGGAAGTTTCAATCCACGCACCCGCACGGGGTGCGACGGCAGAATCTCACCGCAACAGCAGCTTTTAAAGTTTCAATCCACGCACCCGCACGGGGTGCGACTTCAGCAAAGAAAGATATCTGAATGAGATAGTCGTTTCAATCCACGCACCCGCACGGGGTGCGACCGGAGCATGCCGAGAAATTAGTACCCCGGGGAATGTTTCAATCCACGCACCCGCACGGGGTGCGACTGGTCCTTTGTGACGAGGCGATCCGTTTAAAAGTTTCAATCCACGCACCCGCACGGGGTGCGACTTAATCAGATTGCCACCCCAAAGGTGATTCGTTGTTTCAATCCACGCACCCGCACGGGGTGCGACCCAACTGGTTAACCGGCTTAACCAGATTATCAAAGTTTCAATCCACGCACCCGCACGGGGTGCGACACCGGCGAATGAACCTCCCTCGGATAATGGTGAGTTTCAATCCACGCACCCGCACGGGGTGCGACTACTCGGTTTGGTGTTGGCTCACCGATGCAAATCGTTTCAATCCACGCACCCGCACGGGGTGCGACAGGTTATCAAGCTATTCCATAAGGTATTTGGCGTTTCAATCCACGCACCCGCACGGGGTGCGACTGAATAGGAAGGTCAGTCGCATCAAGTTCCAGTGTTTCAATCCACGCACCCGCACGGGGTGCGACCTATATTAGCAATGGTAAGTAGTGCATTTCAAGGTTTCAATCCACGCACCCGCACGGGGTGCGACCATTCAAGAGGAACTTGCTACTAAGGAGGGATGTTTCAATCCACGCACCCGCACGGGGTGCGACGCGGTCCGGTCAACCAGTATGTATATGTCAGTGTTTCAATCCACGCACCCGCACGGGGTGCGACTCGGTATCTCGTTTGACTTCTCGATGTCCGTAAGTTTCAATCCACGCACCCGCACGGGGTGCGACATATTCGGTAAATACATTCAAAAACCTGTAAGTGTTTCAATCCACGCACCCGCACGGGGTGCGACCCGCTTATCGGGAACATATACCAGCGGCCTGGTGTTTCAATCCACGCACCCGCACGGGGTGCGACCCATTTGTGTTTTAAGCGCATCCAACTGCGGCTGTTTCAATCCACGCACCCGCACGGGGTGCGACCAACCCAACCTGTTAACCTTGTTGACAAGGTGGTCGTTTCAATCCACGCACCCGCACGGGGTGCGACATTTTCGGCGGGGCAAAAGTCTCCTGGACCGGTGTTTCAATCCACGCACCCGCACGGGGTGCGACTATATGGTGCGTCGGCTTATTCCGCTGGAATGTGTTTCAATCCACGCACCCGCACGGGGTGCGACATCACGCTGGCCGGCTGGGAAGCAAAACAAAAGGGTTTCAATCCACGCACCCGCACGGGGTGCGACGGATCTCTGGGAGAACAGAATACTGCACAAAAAGTTTCAATCCACGCACCCGCACGGGGTGCGACATCTCTCCTTCAAGCACCTTGCGGGCGTACTCGTGTTTCAATCCACGCACCCGCACGGGGTGCGACCTCTGGCTACTGACATGGCTGGTTTGACTCCCGAGTTTCAATCCACGCACCCGCACGGGGTGCGACGTGACTGGCGTAGAAGCCCTGAAAGTCTGGATTGTTTCAATCCACGCACCCGCACGGGGTGCGACTATTTCCTACCGCGCCGGCACTCTTGATGAACTGTTTCAATCCACGCACCCGCACGGGGTGCGACTCTGCGTGACTCACAGGGTAGTTTATGGGCAGTGTTTCAATCCACGCACCCGCACGGGGTGCGACCAGTGTGGCAGAAAACTCATCTTTTAACCTGATTGTTTCAATCCACGCACCCGCACGGGGTGCGACGCAACCTTTACCGGCCATGGACCTGGTATTTTTGTTTCAATCCACGCACCCGCACGGGGTGCGACAGCATTTCCTGTGTTGTTCCGGATGCTCTCGGTGTTTCAATCCACGCACCCGCACGGGGTGCGACATGCCAACCCGACAACCGGAGGAACTGACATTGTTTCAATCCACGCACCCGCACGGGGTGCGACTCCAAGCTATTTGTTTTGTTACTGTACAAAATGTTTCAATCCACGCACCCGCACGGGGTGCGACAAGCATTTCCTGTGTTGTTCCGGATGCTCTCGGTGTTTCAATCCACGCACCCGCACGGGGTGCGACGCGGCAGAATTGCAGAGGAGGTGTATACGGCGAGTTTCAATCCACGCACCCGCACGGGGTGCGACTGTAGTTGATATTGAAGAAGCAAAGCAATTGTTGTTTCAATCCACGCACCCGCACGGGGTGCGACTGTCCATTTTAAGCCATAATAAAATCATGCTTTAAGACAAATAATCTCGCGAAACTAACAATATATTTCAATTTAATAAATATTTTTTTGCATAAAAAGATTCTAATAACCTTTCATTACAGACATGCGAACAACCCTGAAAAATCATGTTTACTTAGGGTTCGCATCAAATCATCAGAACCCCTTCTGGATCATACCCACACTTAGTGCCAACATGCTCAACACGATTTTTCCAGTTGTTCCCCAGAAAATAGAAGCGCACACTATCTTTCTCCGGATTAATAATCTTTTCTAAACGGTTTTTTAATATTGCGAATTGTGTTGGATCAAGCAAACATTCAAAAACAGAGTTTTGAACACGTTGTCCATAATTAACGCATTGTTTAGCCACTTTTCTGAGGCGACTTTTGCCCGAAACTGTCGTAACATTCACATCATAGGTAATTAAAACCATCAATGTCAACACCTCACTTCCAGAAAAACGGCGGATAATCTTCCATGTCACCCCGCATATGCCTTGCCAGTAGCAAAGCCTGTACATATGGAACAAGCCCCAGAGGAATTTTTTCTCCCAAATAAGGATGTGTGATTACCTCTTGTTTTCGTTTTTGCCAGGCAGTCAACACTTCCTTGCGGGTATCATCTTCCATTATCACAGCACCATTTTCTTTTACATTAAATCCATCGGAAGAAATTTGATTACGGTTAATTAATGTCACCGCCAGCCTATCCACTAAATGAGGCCGCATTTCTTCCATAACATCCAATGCAAGACTTGGGCGTCCAGGTCGATCCCGATGCAGGAATCCAACCTGGGGGTCCAACCCGACACTCTCCAAGGCAGCCACAACTTCATGAGTAAGCAATGTATATAAAAACGATAGCAAAGCATTTATTCGATCCGTCGGAGGTCTTCGATTCCTGTTAATCATCTGGAAATCATCTTTTTGATTCAGTATCAGCTTATTAAAATTAGAAAAATAGAGATGCGCAGCCTCTCCTTCAATTCCTCGTATAGCGCTTCCATCTGCTGCTCTTTCCAATCGCTCCGGCATTCTTGCCAATAACACGAGTGAATCTCTCAAATTATTATCAACAATCTCCGGATGATCTCGCAACACACGGTGTAATACGGCTCGGCTATTGATAATTTTGGCTGCAACAAATCGCCGGGATAAGCGGGATGATATAGTCTCATCATCCGACCAGCGATACTGGGTGCGTCTCAATAGAACATTGCCGGATATATTGCCTGTTATGCGGCCCATAAACTTACCGTATGTTGTTAGAAAAGAAAGCGCCACACCGCGTTCACAACATAAATACATCAGTTTAGGACTTGCTCCTGCAAATCCAAAGCACACGATGCCTTCTAAATTATGCACAGGAATACGAAACCTGATTTCATCCTCAATTTTAACGAGAACATTTTCACCATCACATGCTAAATAAGCATCCGGCATAGTTACATAGAGTGTATTTAGAAGCCGTCTCAAAGATCATCCACCTCCACGCGGCACATGCGCGACAGGTAATCCTCTACCGGGCGATGACGTAACATCCAGTATGGCTGACAGTACTCAGTGAGAGAACATTGAGAACAATGTTTCCCTTTTTGTGCTTTGGGTGTTAGCCCCTCACGCGCTAGCTGATGCATGCGTATGGAAAGTTCGATAGTATGCTGTCTAAGTCGTAGATCTAATGTAACCAATTCGCGGTGTTTGGTTTTTCCATAAAAGAGAAACCCTGAAGAAATGGATACTTGTAACATTTCTTCCAGCGCCATGGCTTGCGCACATAATTGAACAGCATCCCGGTCATCAGGTTTGGGTCGCCCCCGCTTATATTCAATAGGAACCGGACGCCACCAACCCTCGCGGTTTTCCAGGTGGCAGGTTTCACCTTCAATATTAATCTTGCTTTGATGGAATTCTACAACATCCGCTATGCCCCGTAGTCCAAGTGCATGTGAGATAATCGGCATGCTTCTGACAACCCGCAATTTCTTACGGCTTTCATCTTTGAAGGGATCGTCCGCGCGATCATGGAGTTGCTTTCCCTCTACAGTGCGAACATTCTCCGCCCAGATTTGCTCCAGGTGAATGAGCGCCCATTGCCGCTCACAAAAAGCCATATGTTGGATGCCAGAGAGAAGGAGAAAGTCTTCGTCTGAATAAAGCATCATCAGTGCTCAATAATCGTGACACCGCCAGGTTTCCCGGCATGATTGACATTGATAGCGTAATCATCGAAAGCCCTTGGCGGTTTGGTGTCATCAATGCGCTTGGCAGTTACCAAATCGAACAGTTTGTGTGCGGGAGCCTTACCCAGCGGCGTCTCATGTTCAAATATGATCAACTTCCGGCTTGCCATTTTTCCGCGAGCGGCGGAGTGGTCGTGCTCAAACATATTCATCAAAGACTCCCAAAAGAGCTCCAAATCAGCCTCTGAAAAACCTGTCTTTTGTGCCAGCGGGGCCGAGATATAGCCTTCCGCGCGATAGAGCGCATATGGTATTATGTGTTTGCGCCCCATAGTGCGTTCCTTATCCGCATCTTTTTTATTGGCCACAGCCATACGGGTAATGGTTATTTCCTGGGGGACAACCGGATCCAAACTCCTTGCAAAGCTGAACTGGACCGGGCCACGCACCTGGCCACAATTCACTTCCATTGCCATGACCGCGCCAAAAGCTCGAATGTCATAGAACCGGTCACACATATACTTCGTTACTTGTTTAGCTTGTTCGGGATCTTTAGGGAGCTTTTTGGGTTCCGGCTTGATTTTGAGCTCCGTATATGCTTCTTCGTGAAGATCATTCAAAACAGCTTTTTCCCGGACATAAATATCGAAGGGACTCTTTCCTCCTTGCGCCAGCTCAATATAGTTCCGCACTTTTCGCTTCAGGCATACGTCTGTGACAATGCCGTGGCTGGTTTCCGGATCGATTCGCGGCATATTCCCGGCATCGGGATCACCGTTGGGATTGCCGTTTTCCACTTCAAAAAACAGTACGAACTCATAACGCTTATTCAATATGCTGCTCATTTTATCAACCTTCCTTTTGTTCATTATTTTCATTTTTTGTATAATTGGCTTGGTTCTGATGGTAATACCCGAGTATGAAAAGTCCCTGCTCTTCCATATTCAAATGCGCCGGAAACGCATCCAGTCCGTTCATTACCTCCTGGATTTTTCGTTCTGACAGGTTTCCGTATTCAGATTTAGACAGATGATGCCGGGATAAACGCAACAGCAATGGAAACACCGAACCGGGAGTCGCGGAAGCCGCTCCGAAGTAACGATCCCGAATGGTGGCATTGATATTGCTTCCCAAAGCATCTTTCTGGGCTTTTTCCAGCAAGGAAAACAGTCTTCCCAGCAGATACGCATTATTAGTATTGTTTTCATTCAAACTCACAGTGATCATCGCCTCCCTTTCAGGCTGTTTTTGAATACGGTACTTTCTCGTTAAAAACGCTTTGATTACAGCCGCGCGTATGGTGTTTACGCCGCCATGCTCACCCCCGGTCCGGCAGCGAATTATCGCTGCGTTGTAAATGGGTTGAGGATACATCTGGCCTGACAGGATTGTCTTCAGCAGTTGACCTCCAAGCAGCGGCGGAATGTTCTTCGCATCTTCCAGAACGGCCAGCGCCTTCAGGGTCCGCCAGGGTGAAACCGTGCCGCCGAGCCTTTCTATTCCGGCAATGTCCATGTCTGTGTAGTGACGCGCTATTTTCTCCAGCACGTCCCCGAAACTGCTGACCTGCCAGAAACGCACCGACAGTCTGGCGGCGTTGGGCGCGAGTCCCAGAAGGTAACACCTGGTATCCGGATCAAATCCGGCATCGCCTACCGGTAATCCAGATTTCACGCGATCCAGGACAGCCTTGGCGTGCCGCGCCGCAGCAGGATCGATGCGCCGCTTCTCATTTTCTTCCCCCGTTTCGGCAACCACCGGGTCAAGACACCAGGCAAGAACTGTTTCCTCCGCTTTGCCACCTTTTTTATCCGCCCAAAAGACCATAGTAGTGTCCGCCAGACGAACCCGGTTGGTATCGCTGGCAATCAGGTAATTCAAAGCTGTACCATAAGCAAATGCCGCTTTAATACTGACAGGTGCATTAAAACTTTGCGATTTACCATACGAAGTAAACGCATCGGCATTAAACGATACGATCGATGCTCCACTGGTTTGTGCCCCGACCACACCTTTGATAGCCGGATGTATCCGCGCGATGGGAAGCTTCTCACCTAAAATTAGGCATTGACCAATTGTTTTATCAGTGTGATTATCATCAGACTCATCCCATTTTTCCTTAACCTTGGCATCCTCATGAACGTATCCTAGCATTCCGTCGATTTTGAAAACAATATTGTTACCATTAAGAAGTGCATCTAAGCTTCTGCCAATAATTGTATGAGATAGAGTCGGGACCCAACGCTGCAGAAATTTTAATATAACCTGAGCCCCTTGGCTAGGAATGCCATTAAGAAAGATTTCATTTTTCCTTCGAAAGTCTGCAAATTTCTCTGTTGCTAGCTCTGGTTCTCCATTTTTATTTCGATCAATTCCCAAGACATATGAAACGTTATCGCAAAGAATGTTTGCTGAAACACCCGATGTACGTTTTACCTGCTCTGGCACCATCATTTTTTGAGGAATACTCTTTTTTCCCTGTTGGACTGAAAGGGGCAAAATATCTATCAATTCGCCTTCATTATTTAGAACAACCGCATGCGTTATTTTTACAGGACTATATCCTGGAGGTGCCACTCCAGATTCAGGATCATCCATCAACTTTTGGTAGTACTCATTTAATGCCTGTAGGATCAAACACCTCGCCCCCTTGATAGCCGGGTGTCCACTACACCATCTCTCATGGTCGGCCGAAAAAAAATGGGTTGCATGTCATTGGCAAAATCAATGTCCCAAAGCATCCACCCCAAATCTATTTCACCCTTCAATGCTGATTTGGGGATCTCTCCTTCCACCAATTCAAAGTTTACCGGAAATTCACGGCAGCCAAAGTAAGGACGCATGTGACATTGTCCTTCCCGCGCCCGGCGAGAGAATATGTCGCAATGTTTTCCGGGATTATCACTCTCACCGGCTTTTTCTGTCAGCTCAAAATGAGCCTCAATAATATATTCCACGTCACGAAGCACCAGCGCCGCCCGCTGTTGGCGTTCATTTTGCGCTGCCGCATATTGATGAAGGTCGACGGTTCCTCCATTCATGGCGGTTTTAATATTTCGCTCGGAGATTTTTCCGGCAACCTCGTTTCTGCGGATCGAATCGAACCGGATGGGTTTCATGACATGAATGCGGTCAATTCTCCAGACCAGCGCGGGTTTCCAGTGTATGGCTTCCAGAATTCCGCGAGCGGCAGATGGCGTCATCACGTCATAGCTAACTCTTTCAGCTTTCATTTCGGGTCTGGTAAAGCAGGCATAGTCGCCCCAAACCCTGAGTTTGACTCCATATCCCATTACATTCTCCTTTCTATAAGTCCTTTGCGTCAGAATATCAGTACTTCGCCAGGTGCCTTCACCTCCTTCGCATCTTTCAGGCCAAACCGCCGGTCATAATAACTACGATCAGTAACAAATTTCATAAAATCACCCACAGTTTTGACGACCCTTTCCTTTTCCAAAGCTGCTAGCTCATGTTGGTAAACCTGTACTGTGTATGGCTGCAGACTGCGCACTTGACTTGCCGGGAACGGATGGCGGGCCGCGTTTTCCATCAATTCCTCGGCATGGTTGTCCCAGGGTACGACCACCGAAACAGTTGCATTGTCAATCAATTGGAATTTTTGAGCAATTTTTGCAAAAGGGAACGATAAATCATCTTTGCTGTCTTTAATCATTTTTAAAATATCACCGGCATCAAGGTTGTCACGCTCGATATCGAACAGATGATTAAAATAATACTCGATCGCTTCTAACGATAACAAATCATCATTTAGCTCATGTAAATGCCTTGCTGCACTACGAGTTAAAAATGCTACTTCAGAGAATCTGCCTTTTTGGGGCATACCATGCGGTTCAGGGTCAAATATGATCACCCGCCCTCTGGATCTCCGGCCTTCCCGGTTGCACCGGCCCGCCGCCTGGGCGATGGAATCAATACCAGCCGCGGCGCGGTAAACCACAGGAAAATCCACATCCACACCCGCTTCAATTAGCTGAGTAGAGACCACACGGCATGGTTTTCCATCCTGAAGCGCCCTGCGAATCTCTGCAAGAACCACCTTCCGGTGTGCCGGACACATACGTGCCGACAAATGATATGCGCCTTCCGGTTTCTTTGCCAAAAGCTTCTCAAATAACAACCTGGCATGGCGCCTGGTGTTAACGATGGTTAATACCTGCGGGATATCCGCCATTTCTTCAGCAAGCTCCTCGTCTGACATTTCGTTTTTGTTTTCCACACTAACACGTTTGAAAATTTTTTGAAGTTCATTCGGATCTTCCATGATTTCCACTATTTTCGGATTAGTAGGAATCAAATCCTTCACTGCGGGTTGCGTCGCCGTACAAAGCACCACCGTGGCGCCATAGTTGAAAACAAGCTCCGCTAATGCCCAGAGGCATGGTTTGATGTACTCAATCGGCATCATCTGCGCTTCGTCCAGTATAATCACACTATTAACTATGTTGTGCAGTTTTCTGCAACGAGATCCTTTATTTGCGTAAAGCGATTCAAAGAATTGCACTGCTGTAGTGACAACAACCGGCATGTCCCAATTTTCCGAAGCCAGGCGATGAACTTTTTCATGCTCATCCCAATCATCAAAGATTCCTTCGGGATATTCAAAGTTGCTGTGATGTTCAAGGACAACATTATCCTTTAGCGGGTCATCCTCCAACACTTCCCTGAACACCTGTGCATTCTGCTCGATTATACTGGTGTAAGGGATGACATAAATTATACGGTCTTTATCGTGTTTCACCGCGTGTTTGAGCCCGAATGCAAGAGATGAATATGTCTTTCCTCCGCCTGTTGGGACCGTCAAGGTAAAAAATCCCGGGGTAGATTCGGCTATAGCCAAACATCTTTCCAGAATGGCTTGACGCGCCGTGTTGATTACTGACGGATTTTGGCGGTTGCGTTCTGATAAAGCGCCTATCTTTTTCTCAAATTGTTTTAATAATTTTTCCAAAGAAACCGGTACCGGCCGCTTAATATACCGTTCGGTATTCATGAATCTTTCAGTATCTAAAAAATCCGCATCAACTAAACACGAATACATCATTCGAATGCAAAAAGAGAAACTAAATGCATCCATAGCGGGGTCTCTCGGCTTAGGCATTTCTGCAAGATCCTGGTTGTTCAGATCTGGAATCTCAATTTCTCCCGCATATGCCTGGTAATCCGGAATATCTTCCCTGGCGAGACGCTCCGGAAGATTTCCCGGGGCGCCTTTGTTTCCATCGGGTAATCCGCCATGATGTCCCGCAATTATAAACGCCAAGGCGAAACCGGTAACTTTCCCAAATCTGCGGCAAACTTCCTGCGCCCCTGCACTTTTATGATCTACTTTCGCACTTGCGCCCTCCAGGCGTTTTTGAAATGCCGCTGAATACTTTCCCAGATCATGAGCCAAACCAATAATTCTCCCCAGTTTACCCGCTCCGAATTTTGCTGCCCGTTCTTCCGTCATTCTGGCAACTTCATCTAAATGCCTCTTGAGCAGTTGCCAATGTTCCTTTGGCAGCACTTTTTTCGCTATCGGATCCTCCTTGGTATGGCCGTAGTAAATCATTAGCATCACCATCTCTGACTGACCTGTAAAAAACGGTCAGTTTAATTGCAATAATACATTTATTAATGTTGCATGGAAAAAAGGCATGTAAAATGGATGGCCCCATTTAATTGATTATATTAATAGTTTTTGAACATCCGGCATCATTTGTTGTTCTTTTTATCTAAGCAAGCAAAAAAAATGTCATATCATGTCGAATCACATAAAAACAACAACGACCGCCCTTTACGGACGGTCACTCTGTCTGTACTACTATTATACATTATCCTCATTCTGCCTTAACATCAGGGTTTGCCCTCAAACCCGGGAATATTTCTTCATGTGTATAGCGTAAATCAGTAGATTTTGCTTCCATCTCTGCTTCTTTCAACTTAATATAAATTTCACTTTCAAACAACTTGCGTTCGTAGGCTTCCATACTCATAACAACCATATCACCATACCCATTTTTGGTCAAAAAAACAGGTTCTGATGTTTCATGCACAATCCTTGAAATTTCGGCAAAGTTATTACGCAAATCTGAAACCGGTCTAATCTGCGGCATAAAAAACACCTCTCGTCATTAACTTAGCATAATATTATCTTAATTACGCTAATGCGTCAATCTGAGTAAGGTTGAGTGTTTAAGCTTATGGTATGGTTTCAGATCCCCAAAAGGAACAAATGAAAAGCACTTCTTAAAAGCTATTTAAATAAAGTAAGGGAGAATGGATTCATTACGCTTTTTTTAATAATTTTCGAAGGCATGACAGCAAATCCAATTATGCATCATAATCACATCAACAGTACCCCGTTTTTATTTGTTTTAATGGTGTTTATCGTGTCGGCATACTTTATATTCAGGGCAAAATAAACTCATAATTCAATATTACACTTAAGCTATCACTCATGAATCCGAACCGTCCATGGCTGCCGCTTCTCTGATCCGCCGCACAGCGGAAGCGATATCCGCGCTGTCGAATATCGCCGAACCGGCCACCAATACACTAGCGCCGGCCCGCACCACAGCGGCGACTGTGTCCAAATTCACCCCGCCGTCGACCTGGATTTCGGCGTTTAAGCCCCGCTCATCAAGCATTTGCCTGACCGTCCTGATTTTGGGCAGCACCTCCGGAATAAAAGCCTGCCCTCCAAAGCCGGGGTTGACAGTCATCAATAAGACCAGATCCACCAAGGGCAGAATATATTCCACAGCGCCGGGCGGTGTGGCCGGGTTCAACGCCACTCCGGCCCGGACGCCTTTTTCCCGGATCATGGAAAGGATTCGGTGCAGGTGCCGCGCCGCCTCCACATGCACTGTGATTAAGTCCGCGCCGGCGTTGATAAACTGCTCAACGTACAGTTCAGGGTTTTCAATCATCAGGTGGACGTCAAAGCACATGCGGCTTTGCGGCCTGAGCGCCTTCACCACTAGCGGCCCAATGGTAATATTGGGGACAAAATGACCGTCCATAACATCAATATGCAGATACTCAGCCCCAGCCTCCTCGACTTGTATAACATCGTCAAGTAACGCCGCAAAATTCGCGGATAATATAGAAGGTGCCAGTTTGACCATCAATACCGCCTCCTGCCTCTTAATTCCTGCAAAAATTCAACATATTGACGGTAGCGCGATTCTTCAATTCCACCTAGTTCCACCGCTTCCTTGACAGCGCAGCCGGGTTCCTTGTCATGAAGGCAGCCGCCAAAATGACAATTCCCGCTGTACTCTTCCATTTCCGGGAAATAGCGGGCTAATTCCTCCAGTTTTATATCAGGCAAGTCCAGGTTGGAAAAACCGGGGGTGTCCGCCACTAATCCGTCTTCCGGCAGGGGAATCAATTCCACATGGCGGGTAGTATGCTTGCCCCGCTTTAATTTCTCGCTGATCGCTCCGGTTTTTAATGTCAGCTCCGGCATTATGGCGTTTAATATCGTCGACTTGCCGACCCCGGAAGGACCGGCAAATACCGATACTTTTCCCCGCAGCTTCCCCCGCAGTCTGTCCAGCCCCGCCCCGGTCACCGCGCTGGTAACCACCACAGGGTATATTCCCTGGTAGCGGGAAACAAGATCAAACTCGTAATCTTTTATTAGGTCAATTTTATTGAAACAAATCAGCGGGTCAATCTGATTCATGATTGCCGTAATGAGAAAACGGTCAAGCAAGCCTGGATTAGGCTCAGGCTGCCGTACGGAAAAAATAATTATCGCTTGGTCCACGTTGGCGATGGGCGGCCGGAACAGCGCGGAGCGGCGGGGCAATATTTTTACGATCACGCCAACCCGGTCTTGTGTTGGCGCCAGTTCCACCCGGTCGCCAACAAGGACTTGCTGTTTTTCATAACGGAAGCGCCCCCGCAGCGAGCACTCCCATTCACAGTGACCGTCATAAACATAATAATAGCCGCTGTAAGCTTTCCGTACAATGCCCTGTACCAGGTTTTGCCCGCTATTCAAAAGATTCTTCACCTTTCAAGATTTTATCCACATAAACTTGAATAGTAGCTTTGCCATAATAGGGTACTACTTTGACCACTGATTTCTCATTTTTGACAGTGCCGACAAAAGCATCAGTGGTCCCCCGCACATCTTTAACCACGATCCTCAGCTCATGCTCCTTCTTATCGTCATCAAACTTGGCTTCCACACTGGCGGTACGCATTGTCGGACCCGGCCCGTCGCTGACGGTCACCTTCACCGTGGAACCTTCCTGGACCTCTGTATCCTTGGCCGGAATCTGGGTGATCACATGCCCGGAGAAGTAACTGGTACTTTTAACCCTGGTTATATTTTCATCAAGAATTAACTTGAGCTTTTCCAGTTCGGCTTTCGCTTTCTCCACTGTCAGGCCGGTCAGGTCAGGCACTTTATGCGTCATAGGCTGCTTACCCATACTGACATACAGGACTACCGCGCTCCCCTTTGCTAGTTTATCACCGGGTTTGGGCTCTTGCTCCATCACGACTCCTTGCACATAGGTATCGCTGTACTTTTCCTGAACCGGCTCAGCAACGTTTAAATCATTTTTATTGATTACGCTTATCGCATCACTGAGCTTTTGTCCGATGACTGAAGGCACGGTTCGCTGTTCCGCTCCCTGACTGACATTAAGAGTTACGTAGCGGTTGACTTTTATCCTGGTGCCTGCTGTGGGATCCTGGGCAATAACGTTGTCCGCCGGCACGTCGGGATTGTTGCTCCGGGTCACATTTATGTTTTTACTCTTTATACCCCGATCAAGTAAGATACTTTTCGCCTCATCAAGAGTTTTTCCCACGACGTAAGGCATTGTCACTTCTTTGACATTAAAGTAAAATTGATATGCCGCGGCTCCCGCGGCGAACACACCTAAAATAATCAAAGCCGCCCAGAGCCAGCCGTAGCTTCTCTTTTTCCCGCGCGCTTCCCTGTCAACGGGCTGGATATCCCCGGCGACCCCGCGAACGGTGGGAATCACCCTGGTGGCAAATTCATCAACGGGATCTGAGCGCGGTGTGTCTTTGATGCCGGTCCCTGATATATCCTCAAGTTCCTGCGCCATCTGTCTGGCTGTTTCGTACCGGCCGGACGGGCTTTTTGCCATGGCCTGGGCGATGACCTTTTCCAAGCCCAACGGCACTGCCGGATTCAGCAAGGAAGGGCGTGGCGGCTCATCCTGGATATGCTTCAAAGCGACGCCAACCGGGGTGTCTCCCTGGAACGGCAGCGCTCCTGTGACCATTTCATACAATACAACACCCAGGGAATAGATATCGGAGCGCGGTCCGGTGTTTTCTCCACGCGCCTGTTCAGGAGAAAGGTAATGGACCGAACCCATGATGGTGTCAGTCTGGGTAAGAGTAGCGGCAGTGGCCCCCCTGGCGATGCCAAAGTCGGTAAGTTTGGCTCGCCCGTCCCTGGTGATTAGAACGTTCTGCGGCTTGACATCCCGGTGCACAATGTCGTTTTCGTGGGCATGCTCCAGCGCTTCGCTGATCTGCCGGGCAATCTGAGCGGCCCTGACCGGGGTTAAAGGACCATGCAGCCTGATCAGGTTTTTTAAGTTGTCACCTTCAACATATTCCATGACCAGGTAGTCAACCGCGTCAACGCGCCCGACGTCATAAATGCTGACAATATTCGGGTGCGAGAGGCTGGCGATAGCCTGGGCCTCCCTGCGAAACCGTTTTACGAAGTCTTCGTCACTGGTAAACTCGGGACGGAGCACTTTTATCGTAACAAGCCTGTTCAAAATAGTATCCCGGCCTTTATAAACTATGGCCATGCCCCCGCCGCCCAGTTGTTCCATGATTTCATAGCGGTTCCCCAAAAGCTTCCCGATCAATATATTCACCCCTCAAATCTACACTAAACAGATTAGTAATTCTTGCGCACCGCTTGCCGCTAATCTTAATACCCCTTTGCCAGAGCCGTCGCCAGGAGCCTGCCCGCAACCGGCGCCGCGACGGACCCGCCTGAACCGGCGTTTTCCAAAACAACCGCGACGGCCAGCCTGGGCTGCTCCGCGGGCGCGAAACCGACAAACCAGGCGTGAGTCTGACCGTGCGGGTTTTGGGCGGAACCGGTTTTACCGGCCATCTGCGTCCCGGATACTGCCGCGGCCGTCGCCGTACCGCTGCGCACCGCGTCGACCATCCCTTCTTTGATAATTCCGGAAATAGCCGGGGTGGTTGCGGTGAGCCACTGGCGTTGCACCGCGGACTGAACAATTTCACCTGTAGAGTCTTTTACCGAGTCAACCAGATAGGGCCGCATAATCACACCCTGGTTGGCTATTGCCGCCGCCGCCAGGGCCATATGCAACGGGCTTACCAGTACTTCCCCCTGACCGATGGCGCTGCTGGCCAGTTCTGTCTGAGTCATGTCACCCGGAGCGGCAAGCGTACCTGGCCGTACCGCGATTCCCGGGTCGGGATCCTGATCCATCCCAAAAGCCTTAAAGACACGGTAAAAGTTGTCGGCGCCCATCCCTAGACCCAACTGGGCAAAAGTAGTGTTGCACGAGACAGCAAGGGCTTTTTTTAGATCCACTTCACCATGAGCGGCCAGGTCGGTCAGTTTATACCCGCCCACCATCAAGTAACCCTGGCAGTTGAAAATGCTGTTGGCAAGCCCGGGCTTGGCAGCCAGCGCTCCGGCCGCGGTAATGATTTTGAATGTTGAGCCGGGCGGGTAAGCTCCCTGCGTCGCCCTGTTAAGCAAGGGCGAGTCCGCCGCCTGCACCAGGCTCGGCCAGTTTTCATCCAGGTGATTGGGGTCGTAACCCGGGGCTGAAGCCACTACCCGCAAAGCCCCTGTCCGGATATCAACCAGGACAACCGCCCCCCGCCGGCCCCCAAGCAACTGCTCAGCAAGCCCCTGCAGGGAAGAGTCAATAGTGAGAGTCAGATCGCCGCCTTTTTGCTCTTTACCAAGGATCTTATTAATAAAGTTCCTGATACTGTCTGAGCCTTCCATTCCCAGCAGATAAGGGTCGTATGCGGATTCAAGGCCCGCCCGCCCGTACCGGTCGGAAATGTACCCGATAATATGGGCCGCGTCATCCCCCAGGGGATAAACCCGCCGGCCTTGTTTGCCGTCAAATTCAGTCTTAGCCAGGACAACACCCCTGGCATCGTAGATATTCCCCCGCCTCACTTGCGTCTCCCTCTCCCGCGTGCGGCGGTTATAAGGGTTCGCGGCCAGGGCCGGGTCCTTGACTACCTGCAAATATGACAGGTAGCCTACAAGGACTAATAATAAGCCCAGCAGCAAAAAACCAAGTTTAAGAATATTCTTCTTCATATATTGCTTTCTTCCTCATGGGAAATATTCAATAAGAGTCCTAGCAATATAAAGTTTGCCACCAGCGAACTGCCCCCATAACTTATATACGGAAGAGTAATGCCGGTTAACGGCAACAACTTGGTAACCCCGGCAATAATGATAAAAGCCTGTATACCAAGGAGGGACGTCAAACCGGAAGCCGCCAGGGCGGCAAAATCATCAGACGTTTTTAAAGCGATCCTGATTCCCCGGTAAACAAAAATCATAAAAAGGATAATAATTCCCGCGCCGCCCGCCAAACCCAGCTCTTCACAAATGGCGGAAAATATCAAATCCGTATGCACCGCCGGAATGTAGCCCGGGTATCCCAAGCCGAGACCGCTTCCGAGCACACCGCCCGAGTTAATCGCAAAAAGCGACTGGATGATCTGGTATCCCGTGGTTTCAATAGTAGGCCACGGGTTCATCCATATTTCCACTCTGGCGCGCACATGGTCAAACATATAGAAACTGGCCGCCGCTCCCGCGATAAAAAGCGCAAAACCAAATAGAACATAGGAAATACGGGAAGTGGCCACATAGACCATGGTCAGAAAAGTACTGAAATAAATCAGCGCCGCGCCGAGGTCTTTCTGAAATACCAGCAATAAAAGCGAAATTCCCCACATGGCCAGCAGCGGGCCCCACTCCTGTGGTCCCGGCAAAGACATGCCGCCCAGGTTCCTGGTTCCGACAGTTAAAACAGCCCTATTTTCCGACAGGTAGCTGGCCAGGAAAAGCACTACCAGGATCTTAACAAACTCGGAAGGCTGAAAATGCAATATGCCGATATCCAGCCAACTCTTCGCCCCTCCCTGCTCGTGGCCGAAAAAAACAGGTAAAATTAAAACAATCAAGCCGGCAAGCGCGTAAATATACTTGTAGTCACTTAAAAACCGGAAATCAAGGAGCAACCGTGAAGTCAAGAGCAGGACTCCAAGCCCAATCAGCAGCCAGAAAAACTGGCGCACACCATACGCCGGATCCAGGCGAAACAGGAAAACCAAGCCGGTAGTGGAAAGCAGGGCGGTTAACGGCAGCAAAAAACAGTCCCCGCGGTATCCGGCAATATGCCAGTAAACACTTACCAGGAAGTAGGCGGCTATAACGGAAATGCAAGCGAAAACAACCTTCCGGTCAGGAGTCCCGGCTGATCCCAGATACAGCGCGAGCGCCCCGGCCATGGCGTAAACACCGGTAAGAAAAAGCAGCTTCCACTCAACCTGCCGGCCTTTCATCACACTCATCTCATTTCCTCGAAATCTTAATCAGCAGCCGGAATCAAAACTGGGCCAGGATAATAGTAATATTGTCCGCGCCACCATAATGAAGCGCCTTGTCAAGCAAGACATGCACTGCCGCGTCGATGTCTTTGGATGAATTAATAATATATAAAAGGTCCTCCTGACGAAGATAACGGGTTAAGCCGTCGGTGCACAGCAAAAGGAGATCGTTTGCAACTACTTTATACCGGTAATGGTCCACCTCTACCGACTGTTCAGTTCCAAGCGCCCTGGTCAGCAAATTGCGCTGAGGGTGCTGCAGCGCCTGTTCTTCGCTAATCCCGCCGTTTCTTAGCAGTTCCTGCACCAGTGAATGATCTTGAGTCAATTGACGAATACTGCCCCGGCAAATCAAATACGCCCGGCTGTCGCCCACATGAGCGATAATCAGGTCATCCTCACGCTTCAAACAGGCGGTTATAGTTGTTCCCATGCCATGAAGTTCCTTATTACGGCCGGATAGTTCGAATACCGCAATATTGGCCAGTCTAACGGAATCAAGCAGGGCTTTCTCCGGTGATTCACCTTTTTTCAGCGAGCGGGCGAGCTCTTTTTCCAACGTTTGGAGAGCAAGGCCGCTGGCAACTTCACCCCCCTGGTGTCCGCCCATCCCGTCCGCAACTGCCAGTAATCCCATATCCGGCGATACAAGCAGGCTGTCTTCATTATCCTTCCGTGATAAACCCGTATCAGTGATCTGCGCCCACCTCATACCCCCACCTCACAAACTGAAAAATAACGCCACCGATTCTAATCTTATCTCCATTTGCCAACACAATCGGCTTATTCACCTGAATTTCGTTCAAGAAAGTGCCGTTGGTACTATGCAAATCCTCCAACCAGTACTGCCCTTCCTTAAAGTATATCCGCGCATGCCTGGCAGAAGCAAATGAAGCGGATATGACTATATCGCTCCGGTTGTCCCTGCCTATAAGCGTTTCCCTGTCGAAACCAAAAGTGCCGCCTGGTTTCAGTTCGGAAACAGAGCTTTCGACAACCACCAGTTCAACTTGACCGGTTCTTTCAAAAGAACGGGGTTCTTCTCTCTGCCGGCTGGGCAAACTGTCTTTAATCTGTTGTGACGATACTTCTTTTAAGTCGGTGATCATCCATTTGACCAGCCTGAAAATTGAAAGAATCAGCAACAATAAAAAAGCATACCTTAAAGTCATTATAAGTATATTAAGCATAGCTAATCCACCTTAAAGGCGCAGACTGTAGTGCCCATGGCTACTTCATCTCCCGGTTCAAGAACTTTTGACATAATTCTGAAACCATTCACCCATGTCCCGTTCGTACTCCCCAGATCGGTAATGGTAAACCTGCCCCGTATCCGTTCAAGCCGCGCCTGGCGTCTGGAAACACTGGAGTCGCTAAGGACGATATCGCACCCGGAATGCCGCCCGATAACCTGGGGAACCGTACTCAAATTAATGATTCTCCCTGTTTCCGGGCCGGCTATAACTTGCAGCCGGGCATAAACGGCAGGCGCTTTTTCCACAACAGTGACATCCTTGGTCAGGCGAAAAAGCTGGGTGTGCTCCAGCACCTCTTCATTCGTTTCAAGCGGTTCATTCTCCGGCAATTCCTCACTAAAGCCGGATTCTATTTTCATATACCCTATTTCCTCGATTTCTTCTCTGACAAAATCCACAACCGGCGGGCCGGCGAGGGTATATTTCTTTTCCCCGGCCTTCTGATTAACGTATTCTTGAAGTTCCTTGGATAATGATGAAGCTATCGTGGCAATATTATCGTAATCACTAGCGTTTAAGTAAACGGTAAATTTATTGGGCACGTAAATTTTATTGACACTTACCCGCCTGCGGTCCCTCATCTCCCTGGCCAGCCTTTTGGCTATCTCGGCAGGTTGGATGCGGCCTTTGAACTTATCTTTAAAAAACCCTTCGATATACTTTTCCAAACTGCCTTCCAAGCCGGAGAAAACACCCAAGAAGCTCACCTCCCGACCCGCTGTTTAAACAAAGCCTTTAACAGTTCCTTCACTTATTCTCAGGTTCACCAACTCTTTGAATCAGGCTGTAAAATCACCCTTTTGGCAAGAGCCCCTCCAACCTGATTAACTTTATTGCCGATGGTTTTTTGCCTTAACTGCCCGCAGGCGCCATCGATGTCCCCGCCGAGACTCCGGCGGACAGTCACGGATATGCCCATTTTCTCAAGAATGTTTTTAAATATGACAACCCCTCGTCTGGCAGGCGGCCGGACACCCCGTTCCGGCACCGGATTGGCCGGGATCAAATTAACGTGACAGAGCATCCCCGCCAGCAATGCGCCCAGCTCGGCAGCCAACTCACGGCCATCGTTAACCCCGGCAATAAGGGCATATTCAAAAGTAATCCGCCGGCCTGTCTTTATCGCGTATTCCCTGCAGGCCTCCATCAAAATTCGAAGCGGGTATTTCTTATTAACCGGCATCAACTCGTCCCGCAGAGCATCGTTCGGCGCGTGCAGCGACACCGCCAGGGTAATCGCCAGTTTTTCACCTGCAAGCTCCCTGATCCGGGGCGCCAGGCCGCAGGTAGAAACAGTTATATGGCGCTGGCCTATATTAAGGCCATAAGGAGCAGTGACGTTTTTTATAAAAGTAAGGGTGGCCTGATAATTGTCCAGAGGTTCGCCGGAACCCATGATCACCACATGGCTTACCCTTTCCCCGCTGTCCTTTTGCATGCCAAGGACTTGTCCGTAAATTTCACCTGAACTCAGGTTCCGGACAAAACCGCCCAGGCTTGAGGCACAGAGACGGCAACCCATCCGGCAACCGGCCTGGGTGGAGACACAGGCGGAGTTGCCATAGTTGTGTTTCATCAAAACACTTTCAACCGCTTGACCGTCACCCAGTTTGAAGAGATATTTTACTGTATCTCCACCCCGGGAAACCTGTTTTTTCATGACCTCAACGCGCCCAATCCCGGCGAAAGCAGCCAGCCGCTCGCGCATATCCCGGGGTAAGTTGGTCATTTCTTCAAGAGATCCGGCGCCTTTTTGAAAGACCCATTCCGCTATCTGTCTCGCCCGGTACACCTCTGCCCCCGTTTCCCGCATCAAACCGGCCAGTTCAGACAGGGCGAGGTCCCTCAAATCGATTTTGACCGACATTGAACCTGAACCTCTTTCTTAAATAAAACTATTCTCCATCATTTTGCCCTATCCCTTTTTTCTCATCCGGGATATAAAAAAGCCGTCCATCCCATGCCGGTGAGGCAGTATCTCCAAATAACCGGAATGCATAGTCCCTTGCTCGTCCAAACTAACGGGAAGATATGGGCGTAAATCTTCCGGAATAAAGTCCGGTTGACAGGCAAGAAAGTCTTCTATCTGGCCAAAATTCTCTTCACGGGTAATTGTGCAGGTACTGTATACAAGCACTCCGTTCTTTTTCAGACACCGGGCGGCGCTTTTTAATATCCCGGACTGAAGCCGAACAATGCCCGGAAGCTGGCCCGGCTCTTTGCGCCAGCGGGCATCAGGCCGGCGTCTCAGGACACCCAGGCCGGTGCAGGGTGCGTCAACCAGGATAAAGTCGGCCCACTCACGCAGTTGCTCCGGCAATCGCCCGGCATCCATCGCCAGACTCTTAACAATGTTTATCCCGAGGCGGCGGCAATTTTCTTCAATCAATGCGAGCTTGTGCGGGTGAATATCCACCGCCAGGATTTCGCCCCGGTTTTCCATCAGTTCAGCCAGATGGGTAGTCTTGCCGCCGGGCGCGCCGCAAGCATCCAGCACACGGGCGCCGGGCCGGGGCATTAAAGCCCTGCCGGCCAGCATGGAGCTTTCATCTTGTATCTGAAACAACCCTTCTTTAAAAGCGGTTAGTGAATTCAAAGAAAAGAAATCTTCGATATTAAGCCCTTCCGGAGCATAAGCGGTTTCGCGCACAGTCAAGCCGTCTTCCCTCAACCTGTTCGCGAGCTCGGCCCGCGTCAGCTTGAGATTATTTGTCCGCACCGTATTCGGCGCCGGCTCATTATTAGCCCGGCAAAGAGAGATCGTTTCTTCCTGGCCGAACCGCGCCAGCCAGCCTTCCACGAGCCACGCCGGGTGGGAATAGCGCAATGAGATATGGGCAACCGGGTCATCCGCCATTTCTGGAAACTTTATTTCTTTTATCTGCCTTGATACGTTGCGCAGCACCCCATTCACAAACTTCACCGAGCCGGCGTGTCCATGCCTGCGCGCCATCTCCGCTCCCTCATTGCAAGCGGCGGACGGTGGCACCCGGCTCATAAATATTAGCTGGTACACACCGAGGCGCAAGATATTGCGCAATATTACAGTCTGGGATTTTAGCGGCTTTTTAATGAATTGCGCCAGCACCCAGTCAAGAGTGTTGCGTGTCCGCAATGTTCCATAAGTTAATTCAGTGGCAAAAGCCCGGTCGAGCTTACCGGGCCGGTATCTTTCCAGGACCTGATTTAAGGCCAGATTGGCATACGCGCCGTCTTCCTCAACTGCTCTCAACACCTGCAGCGCCAATTCCCTGGCCGAAATTTGAGGCAACTGGATCCATCCTTTCGAATATTCACAAAATATTATTTTGTGAATATTCAGGTACTCAGAATTCAGGAGTCAGAATTCAGAATAATTCTTAAAAAATCATTTATTCTGACTCCTGACTTCTGACTCCTGCTTAGTTACTATATTTTTCTCACAGCTGTAAGCTCTAGCTTGCCAACTTGTCCCTCTGACTGATGAAAAAACAGATGGCTTCCTCCACTTTAGGCAATTTAACCTGGGTGTTGAAACATGGCCCGAAAGGCCGCTCGTTAGTAACTCCCAGCACCGGAATGGGGTTGGAGTCTTGAATGCCGCTGGTCAGATCACGCTCGCACGCTATAGCCACAATGCCGCGGGGATGGTACTCCCGGACAAATTTTCGGGCTAGCGTGCCTCCGGTGGCCATGCCTATGTTAAAGCCGTATTTGTCTCTTAAATTTAGAAGCTCACTGACAACACACCCTCCGCAGCGTTGGCAGTTATTGATATCAACAGTAATCTTGTGTGGACAGTCACTCTTTTGCAGACAGTGCGGCACCAGCAACAAGACCTGTCTCGGGAGCAGGTTGAGCACCTTAGATCTTACCAAGAAATTATTCACTTCAATAAATGAGTTCTTAATCCTGTCTTTTTCGATATGAAAAAAACGGCCGAGGACTAGCGCGAGTGGGAAGAAAATGTTTAAGGCCACCCGCATCGGGCCACGAAAGGCCGAGATGTCCCTCGCGTAAATAATGGTCAGGACAATACCTCCCACGCCAAAACCCGCCACTATGATCCCACCCAGCAAAGAAACGCCTAAAGTGAGCAAGAGCACCTGATCAAACAAACTTCTGACCGGGTTGGCCGTTATGTACCATATCGCCGTTAGAAGCAAGCAAGCCGCCAGCAGGCTGGCGCTCAACAGTCCGATAAACAACCTCTTCCGCACCGGGTTAAACGTTCCCGCTATCACCGCATACCGTCTCCTTCTCCGGAACATTTGAGAGGATCACACCCAATGGAGCCGGTGTTCCTCTTAAAAAGTCAGCGGCGCTCATGCGCTTCGCTCCCTGCATCTGAAGTTCGTTAATAACCAGTAAACCTTTACCCGTTCCCACTAAAATACCGTCCCGCGCGGTTCCCATCACTCTCCCGGGACGGGCCAACAATTGCTCCTCATCGAGTATAGTGGCGCGCCAGATTTTCAGCATTTTCCCTCCCAGGTAGGTACGCGCGCCAGGCCACGGGTTCATGCCCCTGATCAGGTTATAGATATCCTGCGCCGGCTTTTCCCAGATGATTAATTCGTCCGCACCGGTGAGCACCGGCGCGTAAGACGATTCGCCCGTTTGAGGTATTCTGGGCGCCCGTCCCTGTCCAATCATGTCCATCGTCTCGACCAACAGGCGCGCGCCCACGGCGGACAGGCGGTCGTGCACGTCACCGACGGTATCTTCCATAAAAATAGGAACCTTTTCCCTAAGAATCATATCCCCCGTGTCAAGCCCCTCATCAATAAACATGGTGGTAACCCCGGTTATCTTTTCACCGTTGATCACCGCCCGGTGAATAGGCGCGGCGCCCCGGTACTTCGGCAACAAGGAAGCGTGGACATTAACACAGCCATGCTCAGGCAGCAAAAGAATAGCCGGGGGCAGGATCCGCCCATAAGCCACAACCACGATGACTTCCGGCGAATAACCCCGCAATAAATCGATAAAATCCGGATCTTTTATCTGAACCGGCTGAATTACGGGCAGGTTTAAACTCAGGGCAATCTCCTTTACCGGCGGCGGCGCATATTTTTTACCTCTGCCTTTCGGCCTGTCAGGCTGAGTCACGACAGCCCGCACGTCGTGGCCGGCATCAACCAGCGCCTTTAAAGAAGGCACCGCGAAATCCGGCGTTCCCATAAATACTACGCGCATCTCTTATCCCTCTTAGAAATTAAGTATTCAGCATCCAGGAGTCAGAATTCAGAATACTTCAAGACAATAAAGCACTTTCTAATTCTGACTACTGAGTAGTTACCTTTATTCTATCGCTTCAGTCTAACTTAATTCTTTACTTTCCATACCTTTTTCGCCCGGTCGATGAACAAAACACCGTCCAGGTGATCTATTTCGTGCTGCAGTACCCTGGCAAACAAATTACTTGCTTGAATAATTTGTTCCTTGCCATGGCGGTCCTGACATTTTACCTCAACAGCGGCAGCCCGCGTAACATCTCCCACAGTGCCCGGAATACTCAAGCATCCTTCGGTGTCGGTTTCTTGTCCCTCAAATTTGATTATTTCAGGGTTAATAAGTTCAACCAAACCTTCACCGGCATCTATAACTACTACCCTTTTCGCTACCCCTACTTGCGGCGCCGCCAGACCGACACCTTTTTCGCTATACAAAGTATCAGCCATATTATCAAGTAGCTTTAAAATATTTGAGGTTATTTTCGGCACCGCTTTGGCGCGCTCTCTCAAGATTTTATTCCCCAACTCCACTATTTTATATATTGCCAAAACGACTCCTCCTTTTACATCATCCCCTGCGGGTTAATATCCACATTAACCACAGGTCTGATAGATGAAGGCCCCTTTTCTAATGAGGACAGGCTTTCTCTAATCACATCTCTTAGCAAATCACGGCGGGAGGCCTTAATGACCAACTGCCAGCGGTATCTGTCTTTTATCTTGCTTAACGGCGCGGGAGCCGGCCCAAGAACAGAAATATTTTTACCACTGCCAGCCAAAATGTTTTTCAGCGTTTCTTTAGCCTGCCCGGCTCCTTTTTTTACCTCTTCTTCATCCTCATGGGTAAACAGGAGTCTGGCCAGGTGACTGAAAGGAGGGTATCCCAAAGACCGCCTCACCGGCATTTCGCTGAGATAAAAACGGTCACAATCATGAGCGGCGGCGGCAGTGATACTGTAATGATCCGGGTTATATGTCTGGATAATCGCCTCACCCGGCAATTCACCCCGCCCGGCCCTGCCGGCCACTTGAGTCAACAACTGAAAAGTACGCTCGGCAGCCCGGAAATCAGGCATATGCAGGGTTGTATCGGCATTTATCACCCCTACCAGGGTCACACCTGGAAAATCCAGGCCCTTTGCGATCATCTGAGTGCCGATCAAAATATCAACCTGCCTGTCGCGAAAAGCGTTGATTATTTTTGAATGTGACCCTTTGCGCGCAGTTGAATCACTATCCATCCGGAGGAGCCGCGCCTCCGGGAAGAACTGGCGCGCCTCTTCTTCCACCTTTTGGGTGCCTGCTCCAAAATGCTTGATGCTTTGGCTGCCGCAACTGGGGCACAAATCAGGCGCTCTGACGGTATAATTACAGTAATGGCACCTTAAGCGGCCGTCCCGGTGGTAGATGAGGGATATGTCGCACCTCGGACATTTTAGAACCAGACCGCATTCACGGCAAATAATAAAGGTCGCGTAACCACGTCTATTCAAAAATAGCAGCACCTGCTCACCTTTATCCAGGCGCTTGTTTACCGCGGCGACAAGCGTTCTGCTAAAAATACCGCTGTTTCCACCTTTCATTTCCAGACGCATATCCACAACCCGCGCCAACGGCAAAGGACGCCCGTCAATTCTGTCTGTTAGTTTTAACAACTGATATGGTCCACCCGCGGATGCTTTTAGCTGCGATTCCAGAGAGGGTGTGGCACTGCCCAGCAATACCACCGCTCCTGCGATTTGGGCTCTTTTTATCGCAACCTCCCTGGCATGGTAGCGCAGGTGGTCGTCTTGCTTATAAGATGATTCATGTTCTTCATCTATTACAAACAGCCCCGGCCTGGGCAGCGGGGCAAAAATTGCCGAGCGGGTTCCCAGCACCACGGAGGCCTCGCCTTCCTTGATCCTCCGCCATTCGTCATATCTTTCCCCGCCTGAAAGCGCACTATGTAAAACGGCTACTTGCCCGCCGAACCGCCGGCGAAACATATCTACCATTTGAGGTGTCAGTGATATCTCAGGAACCAGAACAACCGCCTGGCGGCCTGTTCCCAGGGTTATCGAAATTGCCTGCATATAAACTTCGGTTTTACCGCTGCCGGTTATACCATGCAATAAAAAGACTTTAAACATGCCCTGCCGGATATCCCGCGCGACTTGATCCAAAGTTTCTTTCTGTCCGTCGTTGAGAACGAGACCGTTAGAATCAACTGAAGTCTGCGCTACCCGCACCAGCCTGCGCGGCGAATTCTCCGGCGATATCACCAGCAAGCCTTTTTCAACTAGCGTGTCAACTACTGAAGCTGAAACCCCCTCTGCCACGGCCAGTTCCTTGCGGGTCAACCCCGGATTAATCATCGCTTTTTTTAATAAGGCAGCCTGCTTCGGAGCCCGGCTCAGTGAATTCAACGCGCTTTCAAGATCTTTCGCCTGAATAGCCGGGTGGACTTGTTTCACCACACGTTGTCCTTTTACCAGCAACCGGGGTGACAAGATCCGTTGAAGCGCTTCCGCCGTACTGCAGAGATAATTCTCCGCCATCCAACGGGCCAGTTCCAATAATTCCGGCGTAAATACCGGCTCAGCGTCCAGTACCCCGGCGATTTCTTTAATGTTTACCGTATTTTCCGGAAAGCCGAATCCGGTTACGTAACCGGCCAGGCTTCTGTTATTGAAAGGCACCAGTACTCTAATACCTACTTCAACTTTATCCTGAAGAGCGGCTGGGACAGCATAGTGAAAAACCCGGTCAGTACTCCGGGTATTTAGCGCGACAATCACCTCAGCAAAAGCTCCAATTTTCTTCATTATACCCTCCAGGGGAAATCTTTTCAAATGTTAGAGTTATTCTATTATATCAAAAAAAAGCCCGGCGATAAAGAATACCAACCGGGACAAGAGGTCTCACCTGTTACTCTTGACTATTTTGCATAAAGCGAACACTAAATGTTGTCCCCGTGGAACCAGTGTCCACCTCAATTTTAGCATTGTGTCTGTTTGCTATACTGTAGCAGACCGCCAAACCTAAACCTGTGCCATATTCTTTAGTAGTGAAAAAGGGAGTGCCCAGTTTTTCAATTATGTCAGGAGCAATGCCTCCCCCTTGATCCCGCACCAATAATACAACGTCATCATTAACAATAAGAGTTCTTATGATCAATTTCCCACCGGCTGTCATTGCCTCAAGTCCATTGCGAACAAGGTTAAGAACCATTTGGCGTATTTCCTTTTCATCAAGGAGTATATCTGGAATCTCCACCAGATCCAATTCAATATTTTTGTCAGTATTCAGAGCATCCGCCTGAATTAAAGGAAAGATAGTCCGCACTATGTGGTTAAGATTCTGTGATTTTAAATCGACCGGCTTGTTTCTTGCCAAAGTTAGAAACTCGGTAATTATTGAATTAGCCCGGTCTAGTTCCTCGATCATTAAATCAAAGTTATCTTTATATTGTGCGAACGAATCTTTTCTTTTGTACATTTGCAGGAAACCACGCACGGTTGTCATGGGGTTTCTAATTTCGTGGCCGATACCAGCGGCCATTTCTCCAACCAGGTTCAGGCGTTCCAAACGGGCCATTTCTTTTTCAATCTGTTTGCGCTCGGTGATATCATTAATGACACTTAGCAAACATTGCTCGCCGTTGAGTTCAATGATTTCCGCAGAAAACAGACAAGTTAGTACTTCTCCTGACTTCATACGAAAGTTTACTTCAAGGTTTTGAACAACTCCCTGTTCCATGACTGTTCTTATTATTTTTGCGCGGTCTGCAAGATCAACATAAATATTCAGATCTATAACCGTGTTACCGATCACTTCCTGACGCGAATAACCGAAAAGGTTAATAAAATTGTTATTGACGTTAATTAACCGCCCATTTGCGATCACACTGATAGCCAGTGGATTAGGACCGGCATTAAAAGCTTTAAAAAACCGTTCTTCGGATAAACGTAGAGTTTCCTCCATCTGCTTTCTTTCAGTGATTTTCCTTAAGTCCTTCTCAGATTGCTTGCGCTCGGTAATGTCGCGGATGGATTCAATGGCTCCGACCAGGTTGCCTTCGCTGTCAAAAAGAGGTGACGCCTTTCCCCATAAATATACTTCATTTTTCTTAAATGGCAGTTGAATAAAGACCTCTCCGTAAATTGTGTTTCCCTCTCTAACCAAGTTCTTATATTTTCGCCCGGTTGCCAAGTCGTCTAAAAATATCAGATCTATTAAAATCGGCCTTGACTCCCCATAAAAAGGTATGGCGTATGCGTACTCACCTTTACCCATGATATCCGCCTTGCTCACACCGGTCATTTCTTCAATAGCCCTATTCCAGGCAACTACCTTCTTATCCCGATCAATGACCAGTGTAGCGTCAGGTAGAAAATCTATTATGTCCAAAAGCTGTTGATTGGTAGTGTAAAGTTGTTCTTTATTCAAAACAACGCCTCCGTTAATTAAGTAATAAGACGGAGTTATTCTATGCAAGTTATTTTTATTCCTTTAGAGAAATTGTCAACTTAAGTCGAACTTATAATTAATAAATATTACATAACATAGCAAAGAGGCCGCACCGAGAAACATTCCGGTACAGCCTCTTGTATTATCTGTTTCCTTTGTTCTTTTTGATGTTTTTCCGCAACTGCTTATACGTTTCAAGGGACCCTATCATGTCTATCATTTTTTGCTTCTGCGCCCGCGCGGCAGTCATTGTGTTTTTGCGTTCCTCAAAAACCATCTCCCGCTGAAGCTTCTTGTAGTTTTCATATCGCCCAGCGCTTAACGTTCCATCCTCAATGGCTTTCCTCACTGCGCAACCCGGTTCGGACTCATGCCTGCAATCCCTGAAATAGCATCCTTCGGCCAATTTCTCAATGTCATTAAAAGACTTTGTCAAATCGGCGTCTAATACCTGAAGTTCTCTCATTCCCGGTGTGTCGATCACTACTCCGCCATCAGGCAGCATGAGCAGTTGTCTATGGGTGGTGGTGTGCCTGCCCTTACCGTCCCCCCTGATTTCCTTTGTGGCAAGCACTTCCTCGCCCATAAGCCTATTTATCAGAGTGGACTTGCCTACACCTGACGAGCCAATGAAAGCTATAGTTTTTCCCTTGTCAAAATACATAAGCAAGTCAGTGTAACCGCCGTCATTCATACATGAAGTCACAACTACATCCACGCCTGGCGCAACGGATTCTATTTCTACGAGCTTATCATTGATATCCTCACACAAATCGGACTTTGTCAGTACGATTACCGGTATCGCCATGCTGTCCCAGGCGATCGAAAGATACCTCTCAATACGTCGCAGGTTATAGTCTTTATTAAGAGACATACAGATGAACACCGTATCAATATTGGCGGCAATAATTTGACGCTCATGTCCCGTCCCGGCCGCTTTCCGCTCAAAACAGCTCTTCCGTGTGAGAATGTAATGTATTATCGCGTAACCGTTCTTTTCATCGGTTCGGTCAACCAATACCCAATCACCCACGGCAGGATATTCTGCCGAAGCGGATGCCGAATAGCCGAGCTTTCCTGAAACCTTAGCGTTAATCTCTCCACCCTCGGTTATGACTTTGTACATATCTTTATGCTGTATTGAGATTCTCGCTAAAAAGAGATTGTCGCCATACATTGTGGCTTCTTGAGCATATCGTTCGGTAAGCCCTATATTATATAAATTTATTTTATTCATTATTATATTTGTCCTCCCTATTTTGATAGCCAGGCAAGGGGAGGGCAGATTAAATTTAGTTTAAACGCGCCCCCCCTTTTGCTACCGACTCCACTACATATGTTATAAACATAAATACAGCTCCTTTCCGTGTTTGTCCATTCATTAATTTTCTCCAGTGGAAATATTCTTATATTATAATACAGTAATTAATTATCAGGGTAAATAGTGGCAAGAGCAATAAGAATTTTACACTGAAGGCGATATAATATTCCCCTTTTAAACTTTGGGGGCAAGTGTTCCAATTTCATTTATGGGATAATAGCGAAATTCTGCCTTGCCGATAATATTTGCAAGAGATACCGGACCCCAGAATCTACTATCATAGCTGTTATTGCGATTGTCTCCCATCACAAACAATTCATTGTCAGGTACCATAAAAGGAGCAAAATCAGTATTGGGTTTTTCCAGGATATATGGTTCGTCAAGCTGCTTTCCGTTAATGTAAACTAACCCGCCTTTTATTGAAATTGTCTCACCGGGCAAACCAATTACCCTCTTTATTAAAACTTTTTCGTTTAAATCAGCAGATTCGGGAGGATTGAAAACTACAATATCGCCGCGATTAATCCCCCTTGTTCCGTTGAGCTTGTAAAAGAGTTTATCTATTATCAAGTGATCTCCAACTTTTAAAGTCGGAAGCATGGATTCACTTGGGATCCATTTTGCCTCGGCAACGTAAGTTCTGACGGCTAAAGATAAAATAACCGCTATCACAATAGTTTTTATCCAATCAAACAATACTTCCTTTATTTTAGATTCCATTGTTTTCTCCTATAAATAATAGTATTTATATTAAATTATATCTTATTTTCATTATTTGAAACTACTGTAATATATCCCATTCGAAAAACCTGCTCCGGCAATAGAATCTGGCCGTTGCTCAAGCAATTCCTGTAAAAGTAAGATAGAGCAATACCGTGTTAAGTGAGATAATAAGCGTGGTTATTATCCAACCGGTTATATTCGTCAGCGGCCTGTTTACCAGCGTCCCCATAATATCTTTTCGCCGGGTAAGCAGCATTAAAGGTATGATGGCGACGGGCAGCGCAAAACTGAGAACCACCTGACTAACGACCAGCGCCTTTATGGGGTTGATACCCAAAGCAATAATAATCATTGCCGGAACCATTGTCACCAGCCTGGTAACTATCATGGGTAATTTTAAGTTAACGAATCCCTTCATTATTGTTTGACCGGCCAAGGTACCTACCGCCGAAGAAGAAAGACCGGACGCCAACAGAGCTATAGCAAAAGCCCCGCTGGAAAATGAACCAAGCAGCGGAGCCAGGGACTGGTGCGCCTGTTCTATGGACTCGACTTCCATACCCTGGGTAAAAAAAACTGACGCGGAAACCACAACCATCGCCGCGTTAACCAGGAAGGCAATATTCATAGCCAAAACAATATCCAGCCGCTCAAGCTTGAAATGCATATGTTTCTGACTGTCTGTTTCCGGTGTTTTGCGGCACTGGACCAATTGCGAATGCAAATATATAACGTGAGGCATCACAGTCGCCCCGAGCATCCCCACAGCTATTAGTACAGCCTCCCCGTTCGGCAAGGAAGGCATCAGGGTATGGAAGCCAACCTGAATCCAATCAGGTTTCGCCAGAAATAATTCTATGCCATAGGCAATACAGATAACCGCCACCAGACATGCAATAATAATTTCCACTGCTCTCTGGCCGTACTTTTCCATGTAGATAATGATAAAGGTCAGCACACCTGTCAAGAGACCGGCATATACCAGCGGTATATGAAAAAGCAGATACAAACCAAGAGCGCCGCCGAGAAATTCGGCCAGATCAGTGGCCATTGCGGCAATCTCCGCCGCCGTCCAGAAAAACCAGTTTACCTTTCTGGAAAATATCTTTGAACACATTTCCGGCAGGTTAGAACCAGTGGCTATACCAAGCTTGGCTGAGACAGTCTGAAGAAATATCGCCATTAAATTACTCCAGAGAATAACCCAAACGAGATTATAATTAAATTTAGATCCACCGCTAATATTAGTGGCAAAGTTACCCGGGTCAAATACCTGAATTGGAACAGTTCCTTCACTTATCCTCGGGCTCACTCCTGTACCAAGGTGTACAGGCCTGCGATATTATCTATGACAATTTTCGGGAAGGCACGATGACCTGCTGTTTTTTCACATCAACGATTCCTGGGGCGTTAATCCTAAGCCCAGGGGAGAAAATCACAAATCAAAAACAACAATGTATAGAAAATCTCTAAAGACACTTGACCCTGACGTTAGGTAATGGTTTATCATTGAATGTGAAGGAAGTGTGAGCCCATGGGTTATACGATCAACCAGGTTGCCCAACTTGCGGGAGTGACGATCAGAACTTTGCGATATTATGACAAAATTGGGCTGTTAACTCCGTCAACAAGGACAGAAGCAGGTTACAGAATTTACTCGCAAGAAAATGTGGAGAGACTTCAGCAGATACTTTTTTTTAGAGAACTTGATTTTCCTCTTGCGAAAATTATTGAGATACTCAATAATCCCGCATTTGACCGGCAAGACGCGCTAAAAATGCAGGCTGAATATCTCGAAAGGAAAGCACAAAGATACTTGAAATTGTCTCAGCTTGCCAAAGAAACATTAAGAAATTTAGAGGGAGGCAATAAAATGGAAAAAGAGGATATGTTTAAAGGTTTTGACTATGGAAAAATGATGGAGGGACAAAAACAATACGAAGATGAGGTAAAAGAGCGTTGGGGAAACACTAAGGCGTATAAGACATCGATGGCGAAAACAGCGAAGTATACCAAGGAAGATTGGGAACGCATAAACAGCGCGCAAATGCAAAACCTCAAAGATCTTTATAATTTGTACAATGCTAAAGTACCTCATGACGATCCCCGGGTACAGGAGGTAGTCGACAGGTCAAGGAGATTTATAAGTGATAATTTTTATGAATGTTCACTTGAAATCTGGAGCGGGTTGGGCAAGATGTATGTTTCCGACAAGAGATTTACCGCGTATTATGATAAATTCGCTCCCGGTCTTGCCGCATACTATAACGATGCTATCCAGCATTATTGTATTAATAAGGCATAATATTTTTGATATTGGGAACATTTTTCCTCTTAGCGGTGATAAGAAGTACTTCCCGAATACCGTTCTTGCCAAGGAGAGTGATTGATTAAGAGAAGAACGTTCTTGGTTAAGGCAAAGTGCAACAGTGCTAGTGTCAATTATATGGACAGGTGTCAATTATATGGACACAGTCTGCATTGGAGGTAGATGGTTTATCTATACGGCGATACTGATACCACTATAGGTTTTAACGGTGGCACATTAATTGCATCATTTAAAATATTATGTCGCGTTGGCTTTGGCGGTGATTTCCCACTTTAAGCCGGTCGGGAGCCCTCCTCCACCGCCACAGCCGCGTAGGCCGGATTTTTTCAGAGGTGGGAACTTCTCACTTAGATCACTGCATTTCCTTGAGAACTGCCAAATTCCCTTCCCCGCCGGCATCCGTCTTGGCCCTGTCTTCAAATAGTTCCACACGCTCTCATAAAAATATGACTGTTATCAAAATAAAAATTAATAATTTAAAAAAATAACGATAATTTTATGTCCTAGAATTGAAACATTCAAAAAAAAAACCCACCTCTTAAACAGTAGGGTTAAGTACCAGAAACACTTGAAGTTGCTAAGCCTTTGACAATATTTTTTTTCCGACTTTCTGTCCGACATCTTGTCCGAATAGTTCGAGAAATTTAATAAAATCATGGGGTCCTTACTGAACTATTTAACCTGGCTTCCTTTGTTATTAAATTAAGAAAACCCTTGATTCATAAGGAGCTTAAAACATTTAAATGGCGCGCCCGGCAGGAATCGAACCTAGCACCCATTAATAGCCTTGACGATAACAGATTGCCTATTGTATCTAAAAAAACTTATTCATTACCAACCAACCTTTACTTTTCCAGGGTTGTATTGGCGACTCTTGTAGTCTCGAATATCTAAGATAGGTGAATCTTTTTTTGAATATTAACAACAGTCTTTTTAATTAATCTTTCTGGATTTTTTTCTTCCTCTCTACGAAGGAATTTTATATATTCTCTTAAGTTCCCTCCGTGTTTTCCCAATAAAATCTCACGTAATTTCCTTACTTCATTAACAATTGGGTCATTCATTAGTGTCAAACCTCCCCATCAGTTCATATGGTGTAACTATTTCCGGAGTTTTTAACCCAACGGCGTCATTGTATGATTTCAACTTCCTGCGAACGTCTCCATGAGCAAGGTGCTTGCAATTCCATGTTAAAAGGTAGTCAATTTCGTATACTACCGCATAAGCAAGGTGTAACGCATCAACCGCGGATTTCTCGGAAATCTTTAACTCTTCTAAATATTTGCCTGATATTATCTCAAGTTCCTCTTTCACCTGCAAAACTTCAATATCTTTAAATAAATTAAGCTCTTAAACTTACCGCTTTTAAATCACCTGAATAAACTTCGGCCAAAACTGCTTGTGAAATAATGAAAGTTATCCCTTTCCCTATCCCACCATTCACGGGTTATTTGTTGATTAGAAAGCACTAAAATGTCCCTACTCAATCTTGCCGCCAAATAACTTGGTATGGTTGTTTCTAAGTATAAGGTCGGCTTGGTTGTCATAATCATACCTCATTAAAAATAAAAATCCAAGTTCTTACAAAAATTATCTCATTTAAAATTCTTACTGTAAAGAATAAGATTATAAAATTACGCTCACCGGCACGCCGATTGAATGTCCGCCCCCCAGTACAACAGATACGAAAGGCTTAGACATGCTGGCAATAATCTCTGCAATCGCTAAGCCCGCTTCCACATCTCCCCCCACCGTATTGAGCACAATTAAAATGCCTTTTACCGGGATCGCCGGGTATTATTCCCGAATCGGATTTACAACCGGCAGTGGTCATTTTCTTCACTCCTCGCAATACTAAGAAATTTTCTGATTCATTCATCTCTTAGTATGTTTTGGAAGAAGTAAAAGTAACCACCAAAAATTCATGACAAATAATCAACATAAAAGCACATAGTCACATAACGGCCCTTGCAAAGACAAAGGACAAAAGTTGTGCCGTGGAAATTATTTACTAAAAGGGGGATCTTGATAGATTGATACGGATAGCCATCGGATTGTATATGATTTGGCTGGTCGGTGCGGGTATTGTATTGATTTTAGGGAATGTTATATTATAGTTTCTACCTGAATTTAAGCATATTCAAAAAAGGGTTAATTCTACATAAGAAATGGATGGACTATTATTGTGAAAGTAAATGTAGAATTGGGTTTTACATCCCTTGAACAAGAGTTTGAGAATATATCCCTACCCGTGGAAGGAAATATACCAGAATGGCTTTCAGGTACTTTTATACAAAATGGCGCGGCAAAATTTGAGATAGGAAAAGAAAATTATAACCACTGGTTTGACGGTTTGGCCATGCTTCATAAGTTTGCCTTTAAAAATGGACAAGTCTTATATACCAATAAATTTCTAAAAGGGCATACTTTTAAGAATGCAGTAAAAAAAGGAAGAATAGTTTATCCTGAGTTTGCCACTATTCCTAAACGTTCATTACTTTATCACAGTAGTGTTGCATAAAACTTGATTTCAAAAGTCAACATTAAAAAATAATAAGAATTTAGGCTAAGAAAAGGGGTGACAGAATTTTCTGAACAGGGTTTTTTCTTACGTAATCTAAAAAGGCAACGG